>NZ_JBINJD010000035.1:0-37571 GCF_043951915.1 Alienimonas sp. DA493
CCTCGGGCTGCCATTTCCGGGGTCCGGCCGTCGGAGGGGTGCCGTCCGCACCACGCCGGGGACTGCTTGAACGCGGACCGCGAACGCATCAGGATCGACCGGTCGGATTTCCCCTTCAAAAGCGGTCCATGAGCGACGAAACCGACACCTACGGCACGGGGCTGTCGCTGACGAAAACCGCCGTCATTCTGGCCGTCGTCGTGGCCCTGTTCGCCTGGGGCGTGGCGGCGGCGGAGTACGCCGCCGAGGCCGACGGCTGGGCGTCGGTCGAGGCCCCGGACGAGGACGCCTCCCCCGGCGGCCTCCGCCGCAACCGCAGCGCCGGGCTGCGGTTGATGATCGGGGCGCTGCTCGCGTTCCTCTGGAACGGCGTGGTCCAGATCCCCAACCTCCCGTGGGTGATCGGCTTCACGTTGACGGACCGGACGTGGATCGCCGTGCTGTTCGTCCTGGCGGAAGCCGCGATCGTCGGCGGGGCGTTCCTGTTCCGGAAGCTCGACGCGGAACTCCACGGACAGACCGTGCGAGAAAGCGAACGCCCGGTCCGGCCGCAACCCCGCAAGAAGCGCCGCCCGGTCCGCCGCCCGCCCCCGGGCTACGGCTGAGCGCCCGGAGGCGAGATCAGCCGGCCTGCTCGGCGGCCTCCAGCCGGTCGTCCGGCGGTTCGACGCCGATCACCTCGTCCAGCTTCGCCCAGACGTCCGCCCCGTCGCTCATTGCCTCCACCTTCGCCGGGTCGGACAGCGCCGCCGCCACCCGCACCGTGCGGCCGGGGGCGAGGTCCGCGACCAGCCCGTCGAGTTGCTCCGGCACGACCGGCCCCCGCACCCGCAGCGGGGCCCCTTGCACGTTGTCCGCGTCCCGCAGGGGGTTCTCCGGCGGATCGGCGATCGGCCGGGCCGGCGGCGCCGGCCGCCAGGGGTTGAGGGTGAACTCCAGCTCCCAGCCTTTGCCGGTGCTGATCCCGGTCGCCCCGGCGTCGCCGACGACCCCCAGCAACTCCACCACCGCCCGCGCCGGCGGCCGCCGGGAGCGATGAGAGACGGGGCGACGGGAGGACGAAGCGGATCGGCTCAAACGGCGGCGGGCGGGTGCGGGGAACGGCGAACGCGGCGACGGTAACCGGCGCCTCAAGCCGTCGCCACGGGGCGATCACGCCGTAGCCGGTTGGCGGCGTTTCCAATCGAGCGTGACGCTGATCCGCCGATTCAGCGAACCGTCCCAGTCGACCGCCAGCCCGGCGTCGGCGAGCGCGGCGGCGACCTCCCGCCCGATTGCCGTCGCTCGCGGGGCGTAGTCCGCGTCGGTCAGCCCCTCCTCCCACCGCGGGCCGTAATTGAGACAGAGTCCGTAGCCGTCGACCGCCGATTCCGTGTCCTGCATGTGATAAAAGGCGTACCCGCGGATCCGCTTTCCGGCCGCGGCGGCCCCGTCCATCTCGGCTCCAATCTCCGCGACGCCGCAGTTCCCGCAACAACTAAAGTTCTGCCGGCAGACCACGCCGGCCGCCTCCAGCGCCGCGAAGGCCGCGTCCAGCCGGTCGCAGTCCGTCACTGCCGGCCAATCAACCTGTTCCGCCGCGTGAGCGGCGACTTCTTGGGCCAAGTACCCTTCCGCCGCCTTCAGCAGGACCGCCGCGTCCGCTTCGCCCAACAGCACGTCGGCGGCCTGGGCGGGGATGTCCTCGGCGGGGAGGAACCCCGCACGGACGTACTCCCGAACGTAACGCCGCAGGTCGTCGGCGACGTCCGGCGGCAGCGTCGCCTCCCCGGCCGGTCCGCGGGCCGGCGGGAAGAAGCGGTCGGCAAACGGGAATTTGAACGGCATAGGCATAGTCTATCACACTCCGGCCAGTTTGATGTCGTGCCCGCCCGCCCAGCCGGTGAGGTCGTCGCCCTTGAGGGCGGCGGCCATCAGGTCGGGGAACAGGTCCGGGGTGCAGGCGAAACTGGGAATGCCCAACTCCGACAGCGCCCGGGCGTTGTTCTGATCGAACATCGGGGCGCCCTCGTCGGAGAGCGCCAGCAAACAAACCGCCCGGGCGCCGCTCTCCACGATCTCCGCGGCCCGGCGAAGCATCTGCTGGTTGTTGCCGCCCTCGTAGAGGTCCGTGATGAGGACGAACACCGTCTTCTCCGGCCGGTCGATCAGCCCCTGGCAGTAGGCGAGGGCCCGATTAATGTCCGTCCCGCCGCCCAGTTGCGTGCCGAACAACAGATCGACCGGGTCGCCGGCCAGTTCGGTGAGGTCCACGACGGACGTGTCGAACACGACCATGCTCGTCTTCACCGCCCGCAGGCTGGCCAGCACGGCGCCGAAGATGCCGCTGTACACGACGCTGGTGGCCATCGAGCCGCTCTGGTCCACGCAGAGCACTACGTCCTTCATCGCCGACCGCTTGCGGCCGTGGCCGACGAGCCGTTCCGCGACGACCGTGCCGGTCTCCGGCAGATAATTGTGCAGGTTCTTGCGGATCGTGCGGTCCCAGTCGATCTCCGCGGCCCGGGGGCGGTAATTCCGCACCGCTTTATTGAGGGCGCCCGTCACGGCCTGCCGCATCGGCTCGGCGAGCTTCTTTTGTAGTTCTTCGCACACCTTCCGCACCACGGCCCGGGCGGTCTCCCGCGACTGGGCCGGCAGGGCCTTGCCCAGCGAGAGCAGCGTACCGACGAGGTGCACGTCGGCCTCGACGGTTTCCAGGAGTTCCGGCTCCGTCAGCATCCGGGTGAGGTGCAGCCGGTCCAGCGCGTCCCGCTGCATGACCTGCACGACCGACTTGGGGAAATACCCCCGCACGTCGCCCAGCCAGCGGGCGACGTTGGGGTGGGAGCCCCCCAGCCCGGCCCGCCGCTGCGACGAGCCGTCCGGCCGCTGCCCGGCGTCGTAGAGAGCCGCGAGGCACCCGTCCACGCCGGCGTCGCCCTGGGACAGCCCCCCGCAGGATTCCTCGGCGGGCGAGCCGAGGATCAGGCGCCAGCGGCGGCGGCGTTCTTCGGCGGTCATCGCGATCGGCTCCGCTGTGACGTAGGGTCCGCTGTGCAGACCGTTTTCCAATAGGTCGTGAATCGCTCAAAACGGTCCGCGGAGCGGACCCTACGGGGGCGTTCCCAATATCAGTTTCAACACCGGGATCACCCGCCGCGCCCGCTCCTCGTCCACCGCCGGACCGGCGGCGAGGGTTTTGGCTGCCGTGGTTCCGCCGGCGCCGGAGAGGGTCTTCACCCGCTCGCCCATCTCCCGCCGCTCCGGGTGGGAGAAGTGGGCGAAGGACCGCCGGAGCAGCGGTAAGACTTCGAGAAACCGCTCGTCGTCCAGCGTGCCCAGCCAGCCGTCCAGCGCCGCCCAGACGGCGTCTTCATAAAGCAGCACCTTCGCCGAGCCCCTGAGAAGCCCCTCCACCCACGCGGCGGCGGCGGCCGGTTCGGAGGCGGCGGCCAACGCCAACCGGGCCCGGCGGGCGAGTTCCTCGGCGTCGATCGCCCGCTCCTCCAACAGCGTGCGGGCCGCCCACCCGCGGAGCAGACCGTGAACCTCGTCTGCGTTCGTCAGGGCGAACAGCACGCCCCGCCACTCCTCCGCCTCTTCGTTCAGTTCGAGCGTCTTGAGGGCCGTATGTACGCCTTCGGCCCCGGCCAGCGCCGCGGCGGCGGCCTCATCGTCCAACGACCGGCAGGCCGGCGGCAGACCGACGAAATAGCGTTCCAGCATCCCCCGCAACACGGGCAATAGCTCCTGCCCCCCGGTCCCCCGCACGTCCCCGTAGCGGGCCACGCGGGCCAGCGGCGGGATCGCGGCGGCCAGCCCGGCGGCGTCCGCGGCGACCGCCGCGGCGTCCCGCACCCGGGCCACCAGCAGCCCCACGGCCTCCGGCAGGTCGGCCAGCAGGGCGGCGTCCAGACGTTCGACCAAATCGGCCAGCCCGTCGTTCCCCCCGGCGTGCTCCGTGAGTTTGGCAGACGCCGCCGCGGGAACCGTGCCGCCGTAGCGGTTCGACTCGATCACCCGCACGGCGAACTCCGGCCGCCAGTTCAGCGTCCAAGCCTCTTTATAGGTGCCCGTGCCGCTTTCGTGGCCCCGCGTCCCCCAGGGCACGCCGAGGATCGTCAGCCGGTGCAATAAACGGCTGCGTTCGAGATCGGTCTCCTTCCGCAAATCGAGCGTGACCTGCTTTTTCTCGCCGGTCGGTTTGAACCGCAGGCGCTTCTGCGTCGCTTCGAGGTCCTGTTGCAGCGGGACGGCGGGGGCGTCCGGGGGGACGGAGCCGAGTTCGTCGCCGACCTCTAATTTACGACGAATCAGCGCCAGCGGGGCCGGCTCGCCGTGGCAGAGCACGCCGAGGATCGCCTGAGACAGTTCGCTCAAACCCGGGGCGCAGAACCCCCGCAGGGCGGCGAGGGCGTCGGCGAGGCGGACCGCTTCAATGACCCCGGCGCTGCTGGCGTCCTGACCCTCCTCTCGTAACAACCGGGCGGCCCGCGTGACCCAGCCGATCGCGGGTTGATCGACGTTTTGCCAGAGATGGCCGTACCACCCCGGGCTTTCGATCCCGGCGCCGTAGCCGCTGGCGTGGGTGAGGCGGTCGTTCGTCCACGGGCAGAGCGTCGCCGCGGTTTTGACCTTCGGCAGCCCTTTTAAAAGCTCCCGGTCCGGCTTGTCCGGGCCGGGGTCGGCGAGGGCCGGGACGTGCCACGCCCCGCAGACGACGGCGACGCGGCCGTGCCCCGCCTTCACCGCCGCCCGCAGCCGGCGCCGCATGTGGGCCTCGCGGAGGGCGTCGCGGGAGTCGTCCGGGCCGTCGCCGACGTCTTCTAATTCGGCCTCCGCGGCGGTGCGGAGTTCGGTCATCGCCTCGGCGATCGCGTCGAACAGCCCGGCGGCGTCCCGCCGCTGTTCGACCTGCTGTTCCCACCAGCGCTCCCGGTCGTCGTACCCCGCCGCTTTCGCCAGCCAGCCCAGCGGGTCGGCCCGGATGGGGTGCGGTTTCTTCGCTTCGCCGTCGCCGTTCGGCGGCACGTCGTTTTCTTCGTCCCGTTCTCTCGGGAGCACGTCGCCCTCCGGCGTCTCCGCCTCCTCCAGGCCGAATTGGTGCGTCATCGGCAGGTCGATGAACTCGACCTCCGCATTGTTGTGGAGCGCCCAGCGGGCGGCAGCGAGTTCCGGCGAATACTCCGCCAGCGGGTAGAACGCGGCTTTGGAGGGGTCGTCCGCCGGATGCACCAGCAGCGCCGCCGGCGGGACGAACGCCGGGTGGGCCAGCAGCGGGATGAGGTCGTTCCCCTCCGGCGGGCCCTCGATGAGCACGGCGTCCGGCCGATATTCGTCCAACGCCGCCCCCAACGCCCGGGCGCACCCGGGGCCGTGATGGCGGACGCCGAAGAGTTTGACGGGGGCGGGGTCGGACATTTGAGAGGACGACGCGGGTCATTGGCGAAATTCCAAGACCAAGAACTCAAGAACCAACGGGCGACGCCGACGCCGTGATTTGGTTCTTGAGTTCTTGGAATATGACGCTTCCCGTCACAGCGCCTCCCGGCAGGCGCGGTAGAAGTCGCCCCAGCCGTCGCGTTCCTTGACGACGGTTTGCAGATATTCCTGCCAGACCACGCGGTCCTGCACCGGGTCCTTGACGATCGCCCCGGTGATGCCGCTGGCGAGGTCGCGGGCGTTCAATTTGCCGTCGCCGTAGAACGCCGCCATCGCGGCGCCGCTGTTGACCACGCTGATCGCCTCCGCGGCGGACAGCGTGCCGCTGGGGCTCTTTAATTTCGTCTTGCCGTCGTCGGTCAGGCCGTCGCGGAGTTCGCGGAAGACGGTCACCACCCGGCGGACCTCCTCCAGCGCCGGGGCCTCCGCCGGCAGTTCCAGGGCCCGGCCGAGTTGTTCGCTGCGGCTGCGGACGATCTCGACCTCGTCCTCCAGGTTGTCCGGCACCGGCAGCACGACGGTGTTGAAGCGCCGCATCAACGCCGAACTGAGTTCGTTCACCCCGCGGTCGCGGTTGTTGGCGGTGGCGATCACGTTGAAGCCGCGTTGCGCCTGTACCTCCGTGTTCAATTCGGGAACCGGCAGGGCCTTTTCGGAGAGAATGGTGATGAGCGTGTCCTGCACCTCGCTGGGGATGCGGGTCAGTTCCTCGACCCGGCAGATCGCCCCGGTGGCCATCGCCCGCAGCATGGGGGACTCCGTCATCGCCGCCTCGCTCGGCCCCTCGGCGAGCAGGCGGGCGTAGTTCCAGCCGTACCGCAGCGCCGACTCGTCCGTGCCGGCGGTGCCTTGAATTAATAACGTGCTGTTCCCGCAGATCGCCGCGGCGAGGTGTTCGCTGACCCAACTCTTCGCGGTTCCGGGCACGCCGTATAAAAGCAGCGCCCGGTCGGTGGCGAGGGTGGCGACGGCGATCTCGATCAGGCGTTCGTTGCCCACGTATTTCGGCGTGATCTCCGTGCCGTCCTCCAGCGTGCCGCCCAATAAATAGGTCTTCACCGCCCAGGGGGAGAGGTTCCAGTTCGGCGGTTTGGGCCGGTCGTCGACGGCGGCGAGGGCGGCCAGTTCGTCGGCGTATTGCTCCTCAGCGTGGCGCCGCAGAACCGTGCCCTGATCGACCTTCGGCTTGTTCCCCGCGGGCGCCGGGGGCGATTTCTTCTGGGCGGCCATCGTTCGTTCCGGGAGGAAGGACAGGGGGAATTAAGGGAGCAGTTCGTGAATGCGGCGCCGCAGTTGGGCCGCGGCGGAGGCCCGGTCCAGCCACGCGGGCGGGTCGTGCGGCATCGGCCAGCCGGGGGGCAGTTCCGCGAGCACGGCCGGCGGGAGCCGTTCGAGCAAACAGACGATCGGCTCCTGCCACTTCCAGTAGTGGTGCCACTGTTTGCCGCCGCCGGCCTCGACCGTGGCGACGACGGCCCGGGCGAAGTCGTCCGGCCAGGGGGCCGGCACCGCGTCCCAGAGCAGCGCCCCCAACGCCTCCGGCGACTTCGCCGCCGCCTTCGTCGTCAGCAGGGGTTGGACGAACGCGGCCGCGGCGGCCGGCGGGAGGGCGGCGATCAGTTCGGTCAGCGACTCCCCCGCCGCCGGCAGGCCCCCCTCGGACTTCTTTTTGCCGCGACGGGGGCGGTTCAATTGGGCGACGGTCCACTCCGACAGCGCCGGCGCCCACTCGGCGGCGACGGTCGGATCGGTCGACGCGAACCGGGCGGCGGCGGCGATCCAGCCGGCGAGCACGTCCTCGCCGTGCTCCGCCCGCTCCGCCAGGGCGATCAGCTCCGCGGGCTCCCGCCCGAACCGGTCCGTCCAGTGCGACGGCGGCACGCCGCCGAGCGCCCGCACCAACCGTTCGGCCCGCACGCCGCGGCCGGCCCGCGTTCCTTTCGGGGGATCCGTCGCCAACACGCCCCAGTCAATGCCCCCGTCCCCTTCGATCTGCTGCCCGGCTGCGGGCGGCAGCGTGACGACCAGCTTCGCCTTGCGGCCGACTTCCAGCGCCAGCAGCACGTCCGCGGCCTGCCGGCGGGCGCGGGCGAAGGCGGAGTCCGGCAGGCCGAGGAGCAGACGCTCCGCGATCGCCGGCACGGCCTTGCTGCGGTCGGACAGCGCCGCCTCCAGGAACGGCTCGTCCGCGGACGACAGGCCGGCTTCGAACGTCTCCAGCAGGGCGGCCCGGCGGAAGGCGGTTTCGCCCTTCCAAGTCTCCTCCAACGCGGCCCGGGCGGCGGCGGGGTCCGCGGCCCGCCAGCGTTGCAGGGCGAGCTTGCGCGTGCCGAAGTGGTCGGCGGCGAACGCTTCGGCGAAGTCGGCGTCCCCGCCGGCGGCGGAGCCGACGTCCTGCTCCAACACCCAGGTCCAGTCCGGATTGAAGCCGGCGAGCCAGCGGCCGCGGGGGCCGGCGGCCCGGGCGACGGCCGTCCGGGCGGCGGCGGACCCGCCGCGGTTCCGCGTGGCGGCGGCGGCCTCGAACGCCGCCGGCAACGTCCGCGGCGGCAGGCTCATCCCGCGGTCGGCGAGGCGCTCGCACAGCTCCCGCAGCAGGGCCGCGTCCCCGTCGCAGGCGGCCGCGGCGACCGTCTCCAACCCCGCGGGCGGGGCGGGGCCGGGGTCGGGCTCGCAGGGTTCAGGCGGCTCCGGGGCCGACGCGGGTTCCCGCCCGGCGTCCGTCCAAAGATCCTCCGCCGCGGCGGCGAGCAGGAACCGCGTCTCCGCTGTGTCTCCCTCCCGAGAGACAAACGGGAGTTCCTCGGGAGTCGCCTCCGCGGCGGGGCCGGCCTTGGCGAGGCCGACGACGGCGGAGCGGGTGCGGTCGTTCATCGTTCTCCCCCCGCGGTGTCGGCCGGTCCGGGGGTGCCCCCCTCGGGCACGCCGGCGTCCCACCGCAGCGGGCGGAACCGCGGGCCGCCGGGGGCGTCGGTGGCGTATTCGCCGGCGACCGTCAGCGGACGGCCGCCGCTCTCGGCGAGCAGCTCCCACCAGTCGCCCCGGGCCAACCGCACGCCGGCGCCGTCCTCGTCCCGCAGCCACCACCCGTCGGCCGCGCCGCCCCCGCCGACCAGCGGCGTGACGCCGGACAGAACCCCTACAAATATTGTGCGAAACGGGCAGGCGGCCAGTTCGTCGGCCGTCTCGTCCAGCAGGCCGGCGACGCCCGTCCCCGGCGGCAGCGGCACGGGGACCGGCTCCGCCTCGCGGCCGACGACCACCGCCCGACGGGGGGCCGCGGAGGGATGAAAGGCCAACTCCATCGCCTGCACGCAGCCGTCCACGAAGGTCTCCGCAAACCCCTGCCCGCCGCCGTATCCCCCGTACGCGGAGAACTGCACCACCTCCGCCGTCCGGCCGGTCGCGATCCCCTTCAGCCACGTGCGTCGGCCGCGAACGCGGTCCTCCTCCCACTCGATCGACCCGAGAGTCAACCAGGCGTCATTGACTCTCTCTCCGGAGTCGATCGTCTCCCGTTCCGTCCGATTCCAACCGATCAGGGAGCGGACGTCCTCCCGCAGCCCCTCCGGCAGACCGTCCTGGTTTTGATAAGCGACGATCAGCAACCGCAGCGAGGCGAAGCCGGCGAGCAACCGGTCCGGCCAGTCTGGGCCGCTGCCGGGGATCTCGGAGAGGGCCCGCATCCGGGCGGCGAGGCCGGGGGCCTGGGCGTCCACCAACCGGGCGGCCTGCTCCTCAAAGGGACCGGGGCCGGCGACTTCCAGTTCCGCCAGCCCCTGCCGCAAGCGGTCGTCCAGCCAGAGGGTCAGCCGATCCAGCCCGTCGGCGATCTTCCGTTCGCGGGCGGCCCGGCGTTTGGCCTGGGCTTTGGGGTCGGCCGGCTTCTTCTGCGCGGCCGCCTTGGTCGCCTTGGCCTGGGCGGTGGAGGCGCGCTTGGAAAGCCACTCCGCAACCCAGTCCGGCGGGTCGCCGGCAGGGCAGAAGGCGTCGCTGCCCGCGGCGCCGATCAGCAGGCCGAGCGCGTGCTTGCAGGGCAGCTTGCGGCTGGGGCAACTGCATTTCCACGCCGGCCCGGCCAGATCGACCCGCACCTGATACGGCGTTTTGCCGCTGCCCTGAAAGGCCCCCCACAGGGCGGCGTCGGACCGGCCGCGGTCGCTCCACTTCGCCGCCTGATTCGCCAGCTTGCGACCGTTCTTCAAACTCGCCGCGTCGGGGGAGAGCCCCTCGGCCCATTCGACGGTGAGCACGGCGGACGACACGGCGACGAACCTCGGTGAACGGCCGGGAACGAACGAAGTGTGCGCACGTTCAGTTGTCGTCGCAACCCCGATACGGGCAGTTTGCGAAACGAATCGGAAATTTCCTCCCCGGCCGGATCGGCCCCGAGGTCCGCCATGAATCCGCCAGATTGCGTCTCGTGGGCCGCCCTGTCGGCCGGGGAGAAAGCGGCGTTTGGCCGGCGGTTGGCGGCGGCGTTGCCGACCGGTTTTGCCTTCGCGGACGTGGCCCGGCACGAGCTGGGCGACGTCGCCGGAGAAACCGCCCGCTTCACCGGGCCGGGCGGACGGGCGTGGGCGTTCGTCCCCGGCGGGGAGGCCCGGCTGGGGTTCGACGCCTCGACCTGGACGCCGACCGCCGCGGAGGCGGAAAGCTGGGCCCGGACCGCGGAGGACTTCGACCTCGCCCCGGACCCGGCGGCCCGGGTGGCGGAGGTCGTTACGCCGGTGCGGACCGCGGTTCTGCCGCCGCTGCTGGTCGAGGCGGCCGCGACGGAACTGGGCTGGGAGCCGGCTGACCTCGGCGACCCCGACGTACAGGAGGCCCTCCGCTCCCTGGACGAGGCCCGCCCCGGGGCGCGGGAGATCACTGCGCACCGGGGGGACTCCGCCGTGCGGGTGCGGGCGGGGAAGGACGGCGCCCTCACGGCCCACCGGGCCGGCCCCCTCACGCCGGAGGGCCTGTCGCGGACGGTGCGGGCGGAGGGCTTCCGCTTTCCGACCGACGACGAATGGGAGCGCCTGTGCGGCGGCGGGGCGACGACCCTGTGGCGCTGGGGCGACCACGTGCCGGACGACCGCTACCCGACCGAAGTCAGCCCCGCGGAGGCGGCGTGGCAGCGGGAATGGGCCCTCTCCGGCGGCACGCTGGAGCGGCCGGCGGAGGGTTTTCAATCCGACTGGGACCTCCACCGCCGCCCGAACGCCCTGGGGCTGCACATCGCCGAAGACCCTTATCAGCGGGAGGTCGTTGAGGGCTCCGCCGGCGTCGTCGTCGGCACGCGGGGCGGGGACGGCGGCTGTGCGATCTGCGGCGGCGAGGGCTTCCTCGCCGGCTGGCTCCCGCTGGCGACGGCGTGGCGGGAGCCGTTTTATTGCGGGTTCGCCGGCGACGCCGCCCCGACGATCGGCTACACCTTCGGCCGGCGGGTGTTGGAACTGGGGTGAGATTTACCCCGGCCGCGGCACCTCCAAAAAGGTCGGCTTCCACTTCGTCGGGTCCTGGGGCGGCAGGTCCAGCAGGGCGACGGTGCGGGGGCTGGCCCGCCAGCAGGCGCCGGGGTTTAATAAATACACCGTCCGGTCGCCGAAGCTCTTCCGCTCCCACGCCGGCCGGTGGGTGTGGCCGCTGAGGATCAAATCGCAGTGTTCGCCGTCGACGCCGTGCGCGGCGAAGTCGTCCTGCTCCCAGGTTGTGCCGTGCGTCATGCCGATGCGGAGGCCGTCCCGCTCTATTAACACTGGGTCGCCGTAGTGGAAGCCGCGTTCTTCGGAGAGGGCGGCGAGGAGGGCTGGGTCGCGGTCGTTGTTGCCGGGGACGAGGGACACCGGCCGGCCGTCGGCGACGCGGCTCAGGGCGTTCAAGACGCCGTGGGGGGAGTAGCGCCCGCCGCCCACGTCCCCGCAGTGGAGGAAGAGGTCCGGGGCGTGGGCGTTCAGCACGGTCAGCGCCGCGACGGTCTCCGGCACGCGGCCGTGGGTGTCCGAGAGAACGGCGAGTCGGGTCACGGCGGGCCGGGAATGCGGGGGGAAAGACGGCGGGGAAACGGCGGACGACGGGATGGGGCGATCCGCGGGGGCGAAGCCGGAACGGGCACAATACCCTCCCAGGCTGCCCGCCCCCTCCCCGCTCCTCCCCCCGATCGGTTCGATGCTCCGACCGCGCCTCGCCCCCGTCCTCGCCGGCCTCTGCCTGCTCGGCCTGACCGCCTCGCCGGGCGCCGCCGCGGAGGGCGAGGACTGGTCCCAGTGGCGCGGCCCGGACCGCACCGGCGCCATCCCCCTGCCCGCCGACGCCCCCGCCCTGCGGACCGACGCCCCCGCCGAGGGCCTCAAGCCGACGTGGATCCGGGAGATCGACGGCGCCAGCGGCGGCTGGTCCAGCCCGGTGGTCGCCGACGGGCGGGTCTTTTTGGCGGTCGCCGGCCGGGTGAAGAAGGAGGGCGTCGAACTGCCCCCGCCGAAGTACCCCAACCTCTCGGAGGATGAGGAGGACGACTTCGCCGAGGAGGAGTTGAACGAATACGAACGCAACCGCCGGGCGGAGGCGCTCGAGCGCCGCAAGGCCGCCTTCACCGGCCGCGAAGTCGTGCACTGCTACGACGCCGCCACCGGCGAGACGCTGTGGACGAACGAGCGCGACGCCGCCGTCACCCGCTTTCCGCAGTCCAGCACTCCGGCGGCGGCCGGCGGCAAATTAGTTTGCCTCGGCGGGGACCGCGTCATGCGGGCGCTGGATCTCAAAACCGGCGAAAAGGCGTGGGAAACGACCCTGCCGGGCGAGGTGGACGGGGAGCAGATCTCCTCCTCCCCCGCCGTGCTGGAAGACGGCGAGGGCGGCGGCACGATCGTCGTTCTGGCCGACGGTCTCTACGCCGTGAACCTCGCCGACGGCGCCCTCCTGTGGGAGAACGCGGACCTCGGCGGCCGCGACTCCAGCCCGGCGATCTGGAACGGGTTGGCGATCGTCAACGTCAACGGCGGCGCGACCGTCGCCGCGGACCTCGCCGACGGCGCCGAGGCGTGGCGGCTGGAGGAGACCGGCGCCTCCCGCTCCTCGCCGGTGGTCACGACCGCCGCCGGCGAGCCCCGCCTGCTGACCTTCGGCGGCAGCCGCAAGGGCGGCCTGCGCTGCTACGCCCTGCACGGCGCCGAGGAGCCCGAACTGCGGTGGGCCTATCAAAAACTCTCCGACCCCGGCGCCACGCCGGTCGTCGCCGGCGGCCTCGTGCTCGCCCCCGGCGACCGCCGGTTGGACTGCGTGAGCCTCGAAGACGGTGCCGGCCTGTGGACCGCCCGGCTGGACCTCGCCAAGCCGCGTTATACGTCCCCCGCAGCCCTCGTCACGCCGGACGGCGGCGTCGGCCTCTATACGTTCGGCCGCCTACTGGCCTTCGACCTGACCGGCGAGGACTTCCGCCCCCGCTACGACCTCTCCGTCGGCCCGGACGGCCTGGCGAAAACGGAGGATCAATGGCGGGAGGAATTGAACGTGGAACTCGGCGACCCGGAGGGCGTGGCGAAGTACGACCGGGAGATCACCCGCGTCGGCCTGCTGGACTGCGCCAGCCCGGCCGTCGACGAGGGCCGCGTATACCTCCGCCTCCGCAAGCACCTCGTCTGCTACGACCTGACGAAGTGAGGGCGAGAAATTAAACTCCCCTCGCCCCCCTTTTGGGGGAGAGGGGTCGGGGGTGAGGGGGCGGTGACTTCCGCACGCTCAATACCGGTTTGCTTCACTCTCTGACGGTCTGTCACCGCAGAGAGCGGGAGCGGGCGAACCGTGCGCTCACCCTCACCCCCGGCCCCTCTCCCTCAAGGGAAAGGGGAGAACACGACGTTCGTTACCGCCGCACGTCCGCCGACGTTTTGACGGTCCAGTCCTTCCGCTTCGCCGCGGCGGCGGTCTGGGCCGCCTGTCGGAGGCGGCCGGTGCGGGCCTGGAGGTCGGCGAGGTTCGCCAGGGCGATCGCGTGGTTCGGGTCGACGGCGAGCGCCGTCCGCAGCGCCCGTTCGGCGCCGGCCGGGTCGCCGGTGCGGTTCAACACGTAGGCGACCTCCACGTGCGGCCGCGGGTCGCCGGGGCGGGCCGTCGCCCAGCGGGCGGTCAGGTCGCGGGCCAACTGCGGGCGGCCGGTGTTCAGATACAGCTCGGCCAGCTTGTGAACGGTCGGCTGGTGGTCCGGGTCGAGGGCCAGCGTCTGCTTGTAGAGAGTCTCCGCCGGCCCGGGGCCGCGGAGCCGCTGCGTGGCGGCGGCGAGGTTGTGGCGGTAATCGGCCTCGGCGGGGTCGTCGAGGGCCGCCCGCCGGAACTCCTCCGCGGCGGCGGCGGTCCGTCCCTGGGCGTACAGGGCCTTGCCCCGCATGTTCGCCCGATGCCCGGCGAGTTGATGACAGCCCGAGAGCGCCGCCGCCAGCGCGGCGCTCCCCAGAACGGCAACGGTCGTTCGCCCGAGCATCCGCGGGGGATAGCGGTTCGCGCGCGAACCGCCAAGGCGAACCCGGGCCGTCGAGTCGCCCCGGCGGCCTGAACCGTCCCCTCCCGACAGGTCCCGGCGGCCGCTAGGCTGGTCGACCTCCCCTCTTCGTGCCGCGTTCGCCGGACCGACGCCATGTTCGCTCGCCCCCTCGCCGGCGCCCTCGCGGCGGCGGTTCTTCAGTTCGCCGCACTCCCCGCCGCCGGGCAGGAGGGCGCCTCCCCCGGTTCCCCGATCGAGGCCGAAGCGACGACCTCGGAGGTGGAGGACGGCATCATCGGGCAGCGGGCCGTGCGGACGGAGGCGGAGGCGAAGCTCGAGGAACTGCTGGGCCGCCGGGCGGCGGACGTGCTGCCGGAGGGCGAGCCGATCGCCCGGCGGGGCGACAGCCTCGCCGAGGCCCTGGAGCAGTTCGGCGAACGGACCGACCTGCCGATCTTCCTCGACCGCCCGCGGCTGGAACGCGAGGGGCTGGACCTGCGGGACGTGATCCTCGGCGACCAGCCGGCGGTGCCGTCCGCCGTGCCGATCACCGTCCGCCGGGCCCTCGGCCTGCTGCTGGAAAGCGTGCAGGACGTCCCGCTGACGGCGATCAACGACGGCGGCCTGCTGCGCGTCACCACGGAGGACTACGCCGAGGATCGCCTCGTCACCCGCGTCTACGACGTGCGGGACCTGGTGCGGTTTCGCTCCACCCGGGCCGCCAGCGCCGGCCTGCTGCTGGACGCCTACGCCCCCACCCCGCTGCCCGGCGGGATGGGCGGAGGAATGGGCGGCCAAGGCGGAATGAGCGGCGGAATGGGGGGCGGATTCGGCGGCGGGATGGGCGGCGGCCGCGGCGCCGGCGGGTTCGGCGGGGGGGCGTTCAACCTGCCGGCCCTTCCCCCGGGCGTCGCCGGCCCGGCGGCGCTGAGCGTGCCGACGCTGGGGGCGGTCCAGTTCGGGACCGGACAGGCCGCGGTCACCGCCGCCGACCGGGCCGCCGCCGAGTGGGAGGCCCGGCTGAAGTTCTTCGAAAAACGCCTCGAGCTGCTTCCCGGCGACCCGCAGGACGCCGTCTACGGCTACGACTTCCAACCGCTGATCGACCTGATCCAGACCACCACCGGCGGCCTCGACGCCGGCGGCGGCTGGGAGGAGATCGACGGCGAGGGCGGCAGCCTGGAAGCGCTGGCGACCGGCCCCGCCGGCACCGGCCGGGCGGCGCTGGTGATCCGCCAGACCGACGCGGTGCACCGCCAGATCGTGGAACTGTTCGCCGACCTCCGCACCCTCCCCGGCGAGAAACTCGACCTCGCCGCGATCGCCGCCCAACGCCAAGCCGAGGAGGCCGCCGACCGCCCGGACGTGGCCGACCCCGTTGTTGATGAGGCCGACGGCCCGCCGGCCCTCGACGTGGACCCGCCGGCCCTCGAAGTGGACGTGGAAGCGGACATCGCAGAATAGGGCGCCCGCCCGGCGGGCGGAAAACGCGCTATTCCGCGTCGTCCCCGCCGCCGGTCGCCTTGGCGATCTTGCCGTCCAGTTTGGCGGCCATGTCGGCCTCGGCGGCGGCGTACGCCGGGTCGCCGGCGTGGTTCGCCGTGTGGAGCGGGTCGTTCTTCCGGTCGATCAATAACGCTGACCGTTCGCCGTTCGGCTGGCGGTAGCGGACGTAGTGATACGCGTCGCTCACGACGGCGTCGCCGGGGCCGAATCGGATATAGGCGTGGTCGCGGTGCGGGGCGGCGGGGTCCGTCAGCACGTGCGCGAAGCTTTCGCCGTGCACCTCGCCGGCGGGGATTTCAATGCCGGCCATTTCGCAGAGGGTGGGGTGAATGTCAACGAATTCGACGTGACTCGGGACCGCGGCGCCCCGGGCGACGCCGGGGCCGCGGAACCACAGGGCGGTCCGCAGGGCCTCGTGCAGCAGGGTGTTTTTGGCCCACTGATCGTGCTCGCCCAGCAGCCAGCCGTGGTCGCCCAGCACGACGACCACGGTGTTCTCCGCCAGCCCGGTCTCCTCCAGTTTGGCCGTCACCCGGCCCAATAAATCGTCGGCGTGGGAGACGGAGGCGTAGTACCCCTGCCGCATCCGGCGGTGGTAGTCGTCGGAGTTGTATTTCACCTCGAATTTCATGTCCAAAGTCATCGGCACGTAGGCGAACTGCTCCTTCACGCCGCGGAGCCCCGCCGGCTTCGGCTCCGGCCAGCCGCGGTACTCCGCCAGCTCAATGTCCCGGCGGGGATAGAGGGCGTAGGTCTCCTCCGGGGAGAAGAAGGGCATGTGCGGCTTGGCGAAGCCGCAGGCGAGGAAGAACGGCTCGCCGGAGGCGGCCAGCCGGTCCAGGTCGTCCATCGTTTTTGAAGCGATCAGGCCGTCGCTGGTCTCCAGCGGGTCGACCTCGCCGGCCTCCCACATCGGGACCTTCTTAACGGTCTTCCCGTTCGGCAGTTTGCGGGTCGCCTCGTTCGTCTTCATCCACGCTTCGGTGGCGTCGTTGTAATAATGCCGGCCGCCGATCGCGGGCTTCCAGGGGGTTTCGCTCCAACTGCGGTCGGCGGTGTCTTTGGGGTGGTGAAAGACCTTGCCGTTGCTGATCGTCGTATACCCCGCCTCCTTGAACCGCTGCGGCAGCGTCTTGGCGCCCGGGGCGTCGCGTTCGGCCCAGGTGAGGAAGTTGGGGAACCGCTCGCGGGTGGGGTAGAGGCCGGTCATTAAACTCGCCCGGCTGGCGCCGCAGGTGGGCACCTGGCAGTAGGCGCTTTCGAACCGCACGCCGTTCTCCGCCAGCCGGGTGAAGTGCGGCGTGACCATCTGCGGATGGCCGTAGTCGGCCGTCTGCGGCCGCAGATCGTCGATATAGAGCAGCAGCACGTTCGGCCGTTTCGCCGGCGGGTCCGCCGAGGCGGCGGCCGGCTCGGCGGCGGCGAGGGGAACGCCCGCGGCGAACCCCGCGGCGATCAGGAGGGACAGACGGAGCGACGAACGCATGAGCGACACCACGGAACGAGCGGGGAGCGGCGACGCCGCGGACGGCGGCGCGGGCCCAGCGTAGCCGGCTCCGGCGCCGCCCCGCCAAGTCGGCCGGCGCCGCCTCCCGTGAGCCCGAAGCGCAAGCGAGGTGGGTGAGTCGCACGCCTCGCTGACGCTTCAGGTTGGTTGCGGAGGGCTCACCCCGTGTAGCGGCCGTCTTCGGTGCGGCCGGCGTGGCCGAGGTCCGCCAGCACGGTCAGCACCGGGGCGACCTTCGCCGGACCGGCGCCTTTGAAGAACGCGGCGACGTCCGCCGGCGCCAGCGGGCGGTCGGCGGCGGCCAGCACGCCCCGCACGGCCCGGTACTGGGCGACCGGATCGGACTTCGGCGGCCACTTGCGAACCGCGGCGGCGGGCGGCGGCGGGGCGGCCGCCTCCCCGGTCAGCGACCGTTGCCGTTTGGCCTCCGCGGCCCGGGCGGCGGCGCCGTCGGGGTCCTGGAACTCCGGCCGCAAATAGCGAATCTGCCCGCGGGCCTCCTCGGCGGCGCGCTCGGCGTTGAGGACGACCAACCGGGCGAGCAGGTCTTCGTCGGGCAGATCGACCGGCCAGCCGTAGGCGTCGGCGACGGCGGCGTCGAGATCGTCGTGCAACGCCCGCAACACCCCCACGAGCCCACGGTCGTGCACGTCCCGCTGCTTGTCCGTCAACGCCTCCCCGGCCCGCAACGCCTCCAGCACGTTATACATCCCGGTGAGGGTCAAATCCGGGTGTTCGGCCTGAACCCGCTTGCGGTGGGCGTCCAATTGCTCCCCGAGGTCCCGGATGCGTTCGGCCTGTTCGTCCGTCGCGGCGGGGAACGGGAACGGATCGAAGCAGCGAGAATTATTATATCGAGGATCGTTCCCGATCCCCATACGGCCGCCCTGAGCCAGTGACCAAACTGTGTGAACCCTGCTTGACAGCACCCCGAAAGTTAGGGCGTCCTCGTCCGCAATCGTCACAACCTCACTCTCAAACCGCGTTTCGGCCGAATCGAATTGGAAAATTCGATGTTTGGCAGTTCGAGCCGTCACAATAACACGATGAAGTCCCGCGATTGCCTTGCGGAGTTGACTACGGGGCTCGCCGAAGATCCACCAATTGTCGCGGTATGTTGCGCGTCTGTTCTGATCCCGGTGGGGCTTCACGTTGTCGACGACATGCTGATACGAAGCGGGACATTTTCGCCGAGCTTCGTCTGCCGTAAGGCCATATAGGTCGATCACGTAGCGGGCCTTTCGGTCTTGTGCTAAGTCTCGCCCGCCGACGTACGGAAATACGAACGGGCTGTCTTTGCCGAATGATTCATATTCGTCGGACGAAAGCTCGAAATGCTTTCCGTGGAGTTTGACGCCCATCGAACTTAAACCGGCCATTGCATCAAGCGGCATCACGGCTCCCAAGTTCGGCCCGATGGTGAGGTTGGGCCAGATCGGGCCGAAGCGAGCGCTGAACTCCACCTCCGCCCCCTCCTCGCCGCCGCCTTTTTCGAGGGCGATCTTCAACAACTGCCCCTCCGCCTCGCCGGGAACGCCGACGGTCATGGCGATACGGACGTCCGCGCCCAGCGCCGCGTCGACCCAGGGGTGATCGGGGATTGCGAACGCCAGCGAGAGCGGTTGCTTAGCTTCGGAAAGGTGCGGCTCCACGACACGCCGGTTGAAGGTCTGTCGCAGGCTGTTCGTCGTGATGAATCCGAACCGCTTCGCCCCGCCGGTGCGGACCGTCTCCGCGGCGAGGTGCCACCAGTACATCACCAAATCGCAGCTTTCGGGCAGGGCTTTATACGCTCCCCGCAGCGCTTCGACGTAGCCGCTGCCGAGGTCCTGCCGCATCTTGAAGTTCCCCACGAACGGCGGGTTGCCGACGATGTAGTCGGCCTGGGGCCACTCCGCGGGGCGGGGGTTTTGGTAGTCGTAGACCGGGACGCGGGCGGTTTCGTCGGGGACCTCCTGCCCGGTGACGGGGTGCGGTTTGGTGGTGCGGCCGTCCCAGGTGGTGATCGGCGCGCCCTGCTCGTCCAGGCGGGGGGTGCGGGCGTCGTAGGCCAGCACGGCGTCGCGGTGCTCGATCGTGCGTTGCGAACTGAGGATCGGGTCCGGCAGGGTCTCCACGCCCCGCGTCGCCAGGTGCCACCGCAGATAGCCGATCCAGACGACCAACTCCGCGATCGCCGCGGCCCGGGGGTTTAATTCGATCCCGAGGACGTTGTGCGGCCCGACCGTGTCCGTGAGGGTCTGCGTCTCCTCGCCGAACTCCCGCAGCGTGCCCAGGACCTCCCCTTCCAACTGCTTGAGGTGCTCCAGGGCGACGTACAAAAAGTTCCCGCTGCCGCAGGCCGGGTCCAGAATCCGCAGGTCGCACAGCCGCTCGTGAAACGCCCGAACCGCGGCGCGGGCGGCGTCGGCGTCGCCGGCGCCGAACTGCCCGGCGGCGGCGGCCCGCACGGCCTCCCACTCCTCCCGCAGCGGCTCGACCACCGCGGGCAACACCAGCCGTTCCACATAGGCCCGCGGGGTGTAGTGGGCGCCGAGTTTGTGGCGTTCGGCCGGGTCCAGCGCCCGCTCCAGCAGGGTGCCGAAGATCGCCGGCTCCACGTCGGTCCAGTCCGCCCGGGCCGCCTCCCACAGCAGCGTGACCCCGTCCGCCGACAGCGGCAACGCGGTGCGGTCTTTAAACAGCGACCCGTTGAAGTGCCGCACCCGCCCGCCGGTCACGCCGGAGTATTTGGCGCCCTCGTCCATATCCGTCCACAGGCGCTCGGCGGCGTCGGGGAAGACCTCCGGGTCGGTTTTGCAGCGTTCCAGCAGGGCCGTGAAGGAGTCCTTCGGCAGCAGGCCGGCGTCCTCGCAGAACATGGTGAACAGACACCGCATTAAAAACCCGGCGACCTCCGCCGGCGCCCGGGCGGGGTGCGGAGAATCGCCCTGCTCCAACCGCTTCGCCAGTTCGGCCAATTTGGCGGCCAGTTCCCGCGTCGCCCGGGCGCTGCGCCGGGCCGGGTCCAGCGACGCCGGGTCCGTCCAGACGGCCTTGAGCACGGCCCGGACGGTCGGGTCGGCGAGGTCCGCCAGCCGCACCCGGTGGCTTCGCCCCTCGGGCAGCGCCTCCGTAAACGGCCGGTAGTGCTTGCCGGTGCCGGAGAAGTCCGCGTACAGGTCCAGGCAGTGGCCGACGTCGCAGACGATGAGGAACGGCGGCCAGTCCGGGACGAGTTTGGCGTAGCGTTCGGCCTGGTTGCGGGCCTTCAGCATCGCCCGGTCCCAGGTGCCGGTGCCGCGGCGGGCCGTGCCGGACTTCCGCCGGCCGCCGGCCTTCTCCGCCGACAGCGGCTTCGGCCCGGCGGGGGCGTCGGCGCCCTGCTTGCTTTCCAGCACGAAGCAGCCGGCTTTATACAGGTCGATAAAGTTCGTGGCGCTCTGCTCCCCCGCGTACTGTTTGACGGCCCGCTCGAAGGTGTAGCGGTTCTCCGCCGTCTCCGGCACGGCGGGGTCCGGGCGGGGGACGCCCAGCAGGTCGCAGAGGTCCCGCAGGAACGACTGGCTGTTCGCCGTCTCCGCCCCGCCGCTGGCGGACCATTTCGCAATGAAGGCCGCGGGATCGGCGGCGGGCGACGGGGCGGCGGGCGGCTCGGCGGGGGACGGCACGGCGACGGGCGAGCAGGCAGGGGCGGGGCGGTCGGAAGGTACCGGGGCCGCGCCGTCCGCTGCCACATCGGCAGGACCGGCGCGATCGGACGAGACGACGGCGAGCGCATCCCGATGCGATGCGGTCACTTCCGTCGGGCGGCCCCGGATTCGGCCCGCGGCGTGCAGGAGGGAAGGGTCGCGGCTCCCGGTCCGCCCCGATCGTCCCCTCGGCAGCCGCCGCCGGACGCGGCGGAACCCCGGCGGCCGGCGATCGAATCATCCGTCTCCCCGTCCCGTATCTCTGAACAGGAACCGATCCCCGTGGCCAAGCTGCTGGAATTCGACGACGACGCCCGCAAGCACCTCCTCACCGGGGTCGAAAAGCTGGCCCGGGCCGTCAAAAGCACCCTCGGCCCCCGCGGCCGCAACGCGGTGCTGGACAAGGGCTGGGGCACCCCCAAGATCACCAAGGACGGCGTGACCGTCGCCGAGGATATCGAGCTGGACGACGCCTTCGAAAACATGGGCGTTCAGCTCGTCAAGGAGGCCGCCAGCAAGACCAACGACACCGCCGGCGACGGCACCACCACCGCCACCGTGCTGGCCGAGGCCCTCTTCAAAGAGAGCCTGCGGTTCCTGGCCAGCGGCGTGGACGCCACCCAGATGGCCCGCGGCGCCCAGAAGGCCGTCAACGCGGTCGTGGAGCACCTCGGCACGATCTCCACCCCGGTCGACGCGACCGACAAGAAGTCGCTGCAGACCGTCGCCACGATCTCCGGCAACAACGATCCGGAGATCGGCAAGACCCTCGCCGACGCCTTTATCAAGGTCGGCAAAGACGGCGTGATCACCGTCGAAGAGGGCCGCGGGATCAACACGACCGTCGACCTGGTCGAGGGCATGGAGTTCGACCGCGGCTTCCTCTCCCCGCACTTCGTCACCGACGAGGACGGGCAGGAAGTCGTCCTGGACAACCCGTACATCCTCGTCTTCGAGGAGAAGATCAGCAGCGCCCGCCTGTTGGTGCCGCTGCTCGAGGAGATCTCCAAGAGCGGCCGCCCGCTGCTGATCATCGCCGAGGACGTCGAGGGCGAAGCCCTGGCCACGCTGGTGGTCAACAAGCTGCGGGGCATCCTCAAGGTCGCCGCGGTCAAGGCGCCGGGCTACGGCGACCGCCGCAAGGCCATGATGGAGGACATCGCCGTCCTGACTGGCGGCCGGGCGATCTTTAAAGACCTGGGCGTCAAGCTGGACGCGGTCACGACCGAGGACCTCGGCACCGCGAAGAAGATCCGAATTTCGTCCGACAAGACGATCGTCGTCCGCGGCGGCGGCACGAACGAGGCGATCGACGGCCGCGTGGCCCAGATCAAGCGCGAGATCGAGGACACGGACAGCGATTACGACCGCGAGAAGCTCCAGGAGCGGCTCGCCAAGCTGGCCGGCGGCGTCGCCCAGATTAACGTCGGGGCCGCCACCGAGACCGAGATGAAGGAGCGCAAGGACCTGTTCGACGACGCCCTCGCCGCCACCCGGGCGGCGCTGGAAGAGGGCATCGTGCCCGGCGGCGGCGTGGCCCTGCTGCGGAGCAGCGCCGCCCTGAAGGGTCTGGAGCTGAGCGGCGACGAGACCTACGGCGCCGAGCTGGTCCAGCGGGTGCTGTCCATGCCGCTGCGGACCATCGCCGAAAACGCCGGCGAGGACGGCGCCGTGGTCGCCAACCGCGTGCTGCGGCACGACGAGGCCAACTACGGCTACGACGCCCTCAACGACAAGTACGGCGACCTGATCGAGGCCGGCGTGGTCGACCCCGCC
Organism: Alienimonas sp. DA493; assembly: GCF_043951915.1. NCBI lineage: Bacteria > Pseudomonadati > Planctomycetota > Planctomycetia > Planctomycetales > Planctomycetaceae > Alienimonas > Alienimonas sp. DA493. The sequence goes on from NZ_JBINJD010000035.1 coordinate 22,346, forward strand.
AAGGTCGTTCGCACCAGCCTGCAGAACGCCCTGTCGGTCGCCATGCTGATGACCACCACCGCCGGTCTGATCGCCGACGAGCCGGAAGACCCCGAAGAGGGCGGCCACGACCACGACCACGACGGCATGGGCGGCGGCATGGGCGGTATGGGCGGCGGCATGCCGGGCATGGGCGGCATGGGCATGCCCGGCATGATGTGAGCCGACCGCTCCCCGGGAATGACGAATGTCGAATGAGGAATCACGAAGGCTCCGCCGAACTTGATTTCGTCATTCGGCATTCTTCATTCGTCATTTTAAATCACTCACCACTTCACCTCTTTTCATTCAATACCAGATGACCCTGAACCCCCTGGACGATCGCGTCGTCATCGAGCCCGTCGAAGCCGAGGAAACCACCGCCGGCGGCATCGTGCTGCCGGACGCCGCCAAGGAGAAATCCCAGCGCGGCAAGGTCCTCGCCGTCGGCCCCGGCCGGCTGCTCGACAGCGGCGAACGCAGCCCCGTCGGCGTCGAAGTCGGCGACGAAGTCCTGTTCGGCAAGTACGGCGGCACCGAGATCGAAGTCGACGGCAAGGACGTCAAGATCCTCCGCGAGGCCGACATCCTCGCCAAGGTGCTGTAGTTCGGCGTCCGTCGTTCGCTATTTGGGAATGTCGAATGACGAATGAAGAATGACGAAACGGCCCCAGGCCCGCCCCGTCCCCTTCGTTTCGTCATTCGACATTCTTCATTCGTCGTTTTTTATCGCACGCCCCGCACACCGCACACCGCCCGCCCCCATGGCCAAGCAACTCCTCTTCGACGACCCCGCCCGCCTGAAGCTCAAAAAGGGCATCGACACCCTCGCCGACGCCGTCGCCGTCACGATGGGCCCCCGCGGACGCAACGTCCTCATCGATAAGTCCTTCGGCAACCCCGTCGTCACCAAGGACGGCGTGACCGTCTCCAAGGAGGTCGAACTGGAGGACCCCTGGGAGCACATGGGCGCCAAGCTCGTCAACGAGGTCGCCTCCAAAACCAGCGACACCGCCGGCGACGGCACCACCACCGCCACCGTGCTGGCCCGCGCCGTCTTCCTTGAAGGCCTGCGGAACATCTCCCTGGGCGCCAACCCCCAGGTCGTCCGCCGCGGCATCGAAAAGGCCGTCGCCAAGTGCGTCGAGACCCTCGAGAGCCTCTCCAAGCCGGTCGAGGGCAAGGGCCAGATCGCCCAGGTCGCCGCCATCTCCGCCAACAACGACAAGGAAATCGGCGACCTCATCGCCGACGCCTTCGAAAAAGTCGGCCGCGACGGCGTCATCACCATCGAAGAGGGCAAGAGCGGCGAAACCGTCCTCAACCTCGCCGAGGGCATGCAGTTCGATAAGGGCTACACCAGCCCCTATTTCGTCAACAACCCGGACACCATGTCCGTCGTGCTGGAGGACGCTTATATCCTCCTGCACGAAAAGAAAATCTCCAACCTGCGGGACCTCATCCCCCTGCTGGAGAAGATCAGCGGCACCGGCAAGCCGCTGCTGATCATCGCCGAGGACGTCGAGGGCGAGGCCCTCACCGCCCTGGTGGTGAATAAATTGCGGGGCGTGCTGAACGTCGCCGCCGTCAAGGCCCCCGGCTTCGGCGAGCGTCGCAAGGCCATGCTGCAGGACATCGCCGTCCTCACCGGCGGCACCTTCGTCTCCGAGGACCTCGGCGTGAAGCTGGAGTCCGTCGAGCTGGAGCACCTCGGCACCGCCAAGAAGGTCGAAGTTACCAAGGACGAAACGACCATCATTGAGGGCGGCGGCTCCCAGGAGAACCTGCAAAAACGCGTCGCCCAAATTAAGAAGGGCATCGACGAGACCGACAGCGAATACGACCGCGAAAAATTCCAGGAGCGCCTCGCCAAGCTGGTCGGCGGCGTGGCCGTGATCAGCGTCGGCGCCGCCACCGAGGCGGAGATGAAGCAGACCAAGGCCCGCATGGAGGACGCCCTCCACGCCACCCGCGCGGCCGTGGAGGAGGGCATCCTCCCCGGCGGCGGCACGGCCCTGCTGCGGTGCGTGAAAGGTCTGGACGAGGTGAAGGCGAAGGGCGACGAGAAGGTCGGCGTGGCGATCGTCCGCAAGGCCCTGCTGGCCCCGACCCGCCAGATCGCCAAGAACGCCGGCCAGGACGGCAGCGTCGTCGCCGACGAGGTCCTCCGCAGCGAAGGCCCGCACGGCTACAACGCCCTGACCGGCGAATACGAGGACCTGTTCGCCGCCGGCGTGATCGACCCGACGAAGGTGGTCAAAAACGCCCTGAGCAACGCCGCCAGCATCGCCGGCCTGATGCTGACCACCCAGGTCCTCGTCACCAAGACCGAGGAGCCGGGCGAAGACAAGCTGCCGACCGTCGAAGGCGCCGTGCGGTAGTCGGACTGTTCAGTCCGACGTTCAGTGAACGCTTGACAGCCCACCCGGCAACGGGTGGGCTGTTTTCATAGACGGTGTGTGCCATGCTGTCACCGGCCGGCGGAGCGACAGCTAAGCAAAATGGGGTGCCCATGACGAGTTGCATGAGGCTCTCCGCGGTGTGAACGCATGTCTTTCGGCGAACGCGAACTCTCAACCCTTGGAGGCAGCGTACGGCGGACTTCAAGCTGAGGGATGATCGTTCCTCCGAACCTCCGCCTAAACCCCTGTGTCCTAGAAAACGGCTCGCCTTCATCTACGGTGAGCAGCCCTATTTCCATTAGAGCCCGTCTCTTGGCTCAACAATTCCTTGCCGACATCATCGACCAGCTTGATCTAGCACTAGATCAAGCCGCGGTCAAAGACCGTAATTTTGACCGTTTCGCGATGATGTTAGTCGACAACGTCGTCGAACTAACATTACATCGCTTTGCACAGGACCAGGCCAGCGAGAACAGCGTATGGGCCGGCTGGCGCGCACCGAAGAACGACCCAGCAACTGTCAACCGGGCGTTAAGCCAACAATTCGACGAAAAGGCTAAGGCGTCTTGCCTGCTCGGCCTGATCGATAGCGAGATGAAGGATTCGCTGCTTTCATTACATCAGTTCCGAAACACCACTTATCACAATGGTGAACGGCACGAGAGTATCCTCCACGAGCTCAGCATCTTTTATATCCGATGCGCCTGCGAGATTCTCATTGGTTACAAGCCTGGCTGGTGGTCTGGGGGCACCAGAGATGTCATCTCTCATCGCGCGAAGAAATATCTTGGCGAGGTGAGCATTTTCGATGGCCGCGAGAAGTACCAACAGGCGTTTCAACGCCTGAAAGCTGTTGCCGAGTCGATGGAATGCAACCTTATCAGCAAGCTGGGATCGCATCTGGAGAAAGAAATCAGCACCGTCGACGAATGGATCAGGTGCCTTTCCGAAGACGTGCCGACGCCCGTGTCTCGCGACAGGGTAGTTGTAGAGACACAAGCTTGGGCGTTTGCTCGCACTCAGAAATCGCAGGACTTTGCGTCTGCGCATGGCGGGCCCTCCCCCCAATCAGAAGAGTATGTCGACTGGCTAATTGACAACTATCGGTGGCCACAGCATAGGGACCCGATCAGCGGGTGGAAAAGGCGCTGCACAAACATCCAGAGCGAAACAAATCCGCACGCCGCACTAGTCAAGTACGTGTCATTCATTCGTCAGACTCAGGACTTACGTGACGTCATTGGAGAAGCTGTCACAGAGTTCGACTTCTGGGTGCAAGAACAGATCGATCTCGCCAGAGGAAAGTAGTATCGCCGGGCGGGCGGGTGGCAGGGGCGGCAAGGGGTGACTAGGCCGTCCGGCGAGGTAGCATGGTTCTGAGCTGGGCGCCATGCTCAACCACCGTGTCCGCTTCGCTACCGAGCCGTGGGAGCATGGCACCCGACGCTCCTGCCCATCCACCTGGCCGCATTTCTCACCACCGTGACGAAGAAACAATAGTTAGCCCGGCAACCCAACGCCCACCATGTCAAACGGTTTTCTCTCAAATTCGTGGACGTTCATCGACATGGCCGACGAGGCTGCGGTTCGTAGCACCGCCGAATGCGGCAACAATGAAAGCACTCGTTCGCACGATCCGATTGTGGCAGTGGTATTTGCCGCCGCTGCAACAGAGGCATTTATGTGTGAACTTGCCGCGTTCGCAGAATTCAATCCTCGTAACGCTGCGACGCTCTCGCCTCAAGAGTCCACAATTCATCAGTTCCGAGACATCTACAACGAACTTGAGTCTTCAAAAGGCTCGTTAGTCGCGAAGTACAGCTTGGCTCTTGGAATGTTCACCGGCCAACCCGCAAAGAAAGGCACATCGCCCTTTCAAGACTTTGCTTTGTTAGTAGATCTCAGAAACTCGCTCATCCACTCAAAACTCTCTCGCATCGAGATAGACAAAGCGTGCACAGCAACAATGCAGTTCCCCAAAATCATCAGCAAGCTGGCTAGAACCGGCACCCTGGCACCAATTCCACCAGAGAACACGCTGACCAGTTGGGTGCAACTGGTCTCTACCCCAGCGGCCGCAGTTTGGGCTGTTCGGTCAGCAGGTGATATAATCAAGGAAGTCATCACCTCCGTCCCCAAGAGCATCTTACATGATACGTTGTCGTTTCACTACATGCACAAACTGAACTCTCTAAAATCTGTCAGATAAACGAATGGACGACGACGCCAGGTGCCTGGGGCAGCCTGACCGTCCGGCGGGGTGGCATGGTTCTGGACTGGGCGGCGGGTGGCACTGGTGAGTTCCATCAGCACCTTGCCCTTTCGGGTGCCACTGGCTCTGCCAGTGCGGGGCGACTTCCGAAGCACCGGTCCCGTCCGGAATCGTTCGTGACTCATCCCGGCACTGGCAAAGCCAGTGGCACACGACGGGGGCAAGGCGTGATTGCGACCGTGGGAGACGTTCGGCAACCTGACGACGTGGCCCTTTCCCGCCCTGACGGGCCGTCGGGCGTCACTGGTCGCGTCCGACGGCGGCGGGTGGCACTGGTGAGTTCCATCAGCACCTTGCCCTTTCGGGTGCCACTGGCTTTGCCAGTGCTGGGCGACTTCCGGAGACCGTTCCCGTTCCGAATCGTTCGTGACTCACCCTGCCACTGGCAAAGCCAGTGGCACACGACGGGGGCAAGGCATGGTTGCGGCCGTTCAAGGCGGCCGGCAATCTGATTGCATGTCCACCTCCCGACCCGACGGGCCGCACCGCAAACGGGTGAAGCACGTGCACGAGCCCGGGGACCTGCACGAACTCACCTTCTCGACCTACCGGCGCAAGCCGCTGCTCACCAACGATCGGTGGCGGGGGTACTTTTGCGACGCCCTCGCCGAGGCGCTGCCGGCGGCCGGGTGGCAGTTGGCGGCGTGGGTCGTGATGCCGGAGCACGTGCATCTGCTCGTTTGGCCCGTCGAACCGACCGACGCGGACGTGCCGGGGCTGCTCCGGCGGACGAAGCGGCCCTGCTCCCTGCGGATCAAGGACGACCTGACCGCCGCCGGGAGCCGGCTGCTGGACGACCTGACCGTGCGGGAACGCCCGGGGCGGACCGCGTTCCGGTTCTGGCAGGAAGGGCCGGGGTACGACCGCAACCTCCGCACGCCCGCCGCCGTGCGGGCGGCGATCGATTACATCCACGCCAACCCGGTTCGGCGGGGGTTGGTGAACCGGCCGACGGACTGGGTTTGGTCCAGCGCCCGCGCGTTCGCCCCGGACGTTCCCGCGACGGCGGACGACCCGCCGCTCACGCCGTTGCCGCCCCACCTGTGGGACGGGTGAGCGACAGGGCGGCGGGGTTCGGCTGGATTGGGCGCCATGCTCTCACCGGCCGGCGCAGGGGAGCAGGCGGCGGCTGGACGCGCGGCGGTCGGCGCGTCAGTCGTTCGACCAGCCGCCGTCGACTTCGGAGCCGGCGGCCATCGGCTCGAACACGTTGCCGTCCGTGTTCGGGGCGGGGGGCGGGTCCTCCATCTGCACCTTGTGGACCGTGCGGGCTTGGTAGGCCTCCACCATGCCGGGGGTCAGGTGATGGGCGACATTGGCCGCCTTGCCCATCCCGCCGACGATCGTCTCGTCCCGCGGGTCGCTCGCCATCTCGACCAGCGCCTCGATCGCCTCCCGAACGTCGTAGACGGGGGGGATCGGCACGGCTTTGCGGCCGGTCGTGTTGGCGGCGTGCTCGAAGAACGGCGTGTCCAGCGCCATCGGCATCACGGTGCAGACGCGGACGTTCTCCACCCCCTCCACGCTCAATTCCTGCCGCAGGACGTCGCCGAGGCCGACGACCCCGTACTTCGCCGCCGTGTAGGCCGCGTAGTAGGGGGCGGGAATCTTGCCGAGGACCGAGGCGACGTTCACCAGCGTCCCCGCCGGCCCGCCGGCCCGGGCCCGGAACCGCCGCAGGGCGACGTGGCTGCCGTGGACCACGCCGAGCAGCGTGGTGCGGATCACGGCGTCGTGCACCGCCAGCGGCGTCTCGTGGAACCGGCCGACCGCGCCGACGCCGGCGACGTTGTACCAGAGGTCGATCGGCCCGAACTCGGCCTCGGCCCGCTCGGCCAGGCGTTCGACCTGATCGGGGTCGCCCACGTCGGTGACCGCGGCGACGGCCCGGCCGCCGGCGGCCTCGCATTCGCGGGCCAGTTCGTCCAGCAGTTCCCCCCGCCGGGCCGCCAGCACGAGCGACGCCCCGCGGGCCGCCAACTCCCGGGCGGTTCCCTTGCCCAGCCCGCTGGAGGCCCCGGTGAGGACGACGACTTTTTCGGCGAGGGTTCGATCGGCCATGGCGACGAGGCAGGTCCGGGGGCGAGGCAGGAGGGGACGCCGCACAGGATGCAATCCTCATACCGTCCCGCCGGACCCCCGCCGCCCCGGCTGACTCCGGCCCGCCGGGCGGGGCGTGTCAATCCGGAGGTTCCCGGCGGCGCCGCGCCCTCGGCCCCCGAGCCGGCGACGGCCGGTTCGACGGCGGACGCGACGCAGCCGCCCCGGCGACAATGGACGCACGGACGGCGGGGTCTCACGGACGGCGAGTCCGGCCCCGCCGCCCCGACACCCGAGCGTTCGAGAGGAGTCTTCGATGGCTGGCAAAAGCGGCAACCAAAGCGGTCAGTCCGGCGCCAAGGGCGGCCAATCCGGCCAGGGCGAGAAAGGCGTGAAGGGCGGCCAAGGCGGCCAGGGCGGCAAGGGGACGCCCGGCTCCCACAAGTAAGCCCCGGGCGACCGTCTCGACAGCCCGCCCGGCGCCGGGCGGGCTGTCGTTTATTTTTTCCGCGGGGAGATTTCGTTCAAAAACGAACCGGGACCGCCCTGCTGGACGCGCTGCCGCCGCCGGACGCCGCGATCGAAAGCGACCGCGGCAGTTTTCGGGTCGAACTCTGGCCGCCGCGGCCGGAGCGGCCCGCCGACGTCGCCCCGCCCCGCGACCGCTGGGGACGTGAGAACCCCGAGGGGACCTGGGACGCCGCCAAGCTGGTCCGGCTGATCGCGACCTTCGCCGACGCCCGCGGCCCGGACTTTTCCAAGGAGGAGTTCCTGCGGTGGGCGCTGATCGGGTGCGGGACGGTGAACCGCTACTGCGGGTCCTGGCGGGCCGCCCGCGTCGCCGCCGGGCTCTCGCCCGCGCCGGCCCGCCGCGACCGCACCGCGGCGACGCTGCACCGCCTGCTGAAAACGCTGCACCTCAACCGCGACCGCCGCACGCCGCTGACCGCCGAGGAACTGGCCCGGGCCGCCGGCGTCGGGCGGGGGCCGATCGAGCGGCTCGGCGGCGTGAAGCACCTGCGGAGCCTCTACCGCCTCTGGGCCGCCCGGCCGGCCCCGCCGGCCGCCGACAAGCCGGCCGCCGACAAGCCGGCCGCCGACAAGCCGGCCGCCGCCCCGACGCCGTAGACGAAACGTCCTGCCGATCGGACAGTCCGTGAACCGCGGCGACCGCGCCGTCGTTCGCTCTCCGGACTCCTCCCTTCCCGACCCCGACCGAAAATCGCATGGACCTCTCGCTGTTACACTGGGGATCGCCCGTCGGCCTCGGCATCTTCCTCGCCGGCCTGGGCGTTTTTCATTGGGGCTTCTTCGCGGGAATCGCCGCGCTGCACCGCTCCAAGGTCGCCTCCGAACCCCGTCCGTAGGGCGAACGAACCGCTCGGGCGCCCGGAACCGCGCGTCGGTCTCGCCCCGTGGCCGCACGAACGGACGGACGGCGGCCCGCCGGCGGGGTCGGGGCCGGCCGCTGGCGGGGCGGGCGGCGGGGGGCGTAGACTGGGGGCGGGGATGACTATGGCCGAACCGAAAGACCCGCGGGTGCTGTTCGCCGCGGAGCGGACGTTGCTCGCCTGGAACCGGACCAGCGTCGCCCTGATCGCGTTCGGCTTTCTGATCGAACGGTCCGGTCTGCTGATCAAGTTCGCGGCCGCCGACGAGGCCGACGTCGACGAACAGTTATTGTTCGTCACCGCCTGGATCGGGCTGCTGTTCATCCTGGTCGGGGCGGCCGTCGCCGTATATTCCTCCCGGCAGTACGCCAACGTCCTCAAGACGTTGCCGCCGACGGAGTTTCCGGACGGTTACGCGGCCCGCTGGGGCATGGCGGTGAACGTCGCCGTCGCCGCGCTGGGCCTCGCCCTGGCGGCCACCCTGATGTGGATGCCGGGCCTCTGAGACGGCGCCGCCGTCCGGTCCCGGACCGCACGGACGCGCGGGGACGACGCCCCGCGTCTCGAACCGTTCGCCGGGCCGGCGGCGGAACGGGCGAATCGACCTTCGGGGCGGCGCGGCGGCGGGAAGCGCCTCCGCAGTTTGTACCGCGCCCGGGGGCGTCCGCCCGGCCCCCCGCCCCGCCGGCGCCTCGGGCGGGGTCAAGCCGGCGGCGGCGGGCGGCCGATGGCGTCGTTCTCCCCCCGCGTCTCACCCGCCCCGGCCATGACCGCCCCGGCCGCAACCGCTTCGGCCATGACCGCCCCGGCCGACGCCCCGCGTCGACCGAACGACAACCGCCCCGCCGCTCGGGCGGCGAAGGGCTTGGCGGCGGTGATCGCCGTGATCCTCGTCACCGGGGTGACGGCCAACTACGCGATCTATCATCTCGCCCCGCACCCGGACCACCCGGTCGCCGACGTGCTGAAGCGGTTCGATTTGGGCCACGAACCGAGCATCCCGGCGTTCTATTCCGCCTCCGCCCTGCTGGCCGCCGCCCTGGGCGCGGCGTTCATCGGGCGGTTCGACCGCTCCGACGGCGGAACCCTCTGCCGCCACTGGTATCTGCTGGCGGGTCTGCTGGTCCTGTTGGCGGTCGACGAGAACGTGATGTTCCACGAGATGGGCACGGGGATGATGACCCGGCTGAACCTCAGCGGGCCGCTGGAGTTCTCCTGGGTGATCCCGGGCCTGCTCTTCGCGGCGGCGGCGGGGCTGTCGCTGTTGCGGTTCCTGCGTTCGTTGGACGCGCGAACCCGCCGGCTGTTCCTGACGGCCGGGTTCGTCTTCCTGTCCGGGGCGGTCGGCATGGAAACCGTCGCCGGGGCGATCTTCGCCCGGGCCGCCGACCATCAGGAGGCGTTGAGCACGCTGTCGCACCTGTTCGTTCAGCTCATTGAGGAAGGACTGGAGATGGCCGGCGTCGCCGTGCTCGTGTACGGACTGATCGACTACGCCGACCGCGCCGGCCTGAGGATCGCGGTGACCCAATCGGGCGAACCCGGCCCGGACGGCGGACAGGCGGGGCGACCGGGCGGCCCGGGGGCGATTTCCGGGCGGGCCGCGTCCTGAACGATTGCGGCGGGGGTCCGCCGAGGGTTCTGTTGACGCCCCTCGCCGTCGTTCCGCCCCGACCTCCTTGTCCGCCCCCCCGCCCCGACCGCTGCGCGTACTGCACGTGGGGCAGGACGACCTGTTCGCCGCGGTCGAGGGCGTGGAGCGGCGGTTCGTGCCGACCGGGCATTCGATCACGCCGGCCGCCGCCGGGCGGGGGCCGCTCTCGCCGGCGTCCCTGCGGAGCCTGCTGGTCGGGCTGGGCACGGGGCCGCGGTGGGACGCGATCGTGTTGCCGACGATTCAATTCGACTGGCCGCACGACCGCTCCCGATTCAAACGGGGCCTCCGCCGGGTCGCCGCCGGGGTCCTGCAACGGCCGGCCCTGGGTCGGCGGCTCAGCCGGTGGCTGCGGCGGCGGGCGACGGTCGTCGTGGCGCTGGACCGCTTCGACGCTCCGGAGATCGCCGCGTCCTATCTCCGGGCGACGCCGGCCCTCTCGGCCTGTTATAAAACGAACCTGCGAACCGCCGACGTCGACCGCCGGGTCGGCGACTGCCGGCTGGCCTATCTGCCGTATTGGATCGACGCCGACCGCTACCCCGCCCGGCCCGTCGCCCCGGAGGAGAAGGACGTCGACCTGCTGTTCGTGGGCGCCGTCAACTCGCCGGAGCGGGAGGAGGGCCGCCGCGTGCTGGCCTCGATGAGCGACCGATACCGTGTCGTCGTTCCCGAGGAGCGTCTGCCGTTCGAGGAGTATTGCCGCCTCACCGCCCGGGCCTGGCTGACGCTGTCGCCGCAGGGCTACGGCTACCACGGCTTTCGCCATTACGAAGCGATGCTGCTCGGTTCGATCCCGGTCCTGCACCCGCCCGACCCGCCGGTCGTGCACGATTTCGAAGACGGCCGCAACTGCCTGATCTACGAACCCGGCCGCCTGCGGGAGCGGCTCGAAGCCGCCCTGGCCGACCGACGGCAAACGGGGGCCGGGCTCGAGGACCTGCGGCGGTACGCCCTCGACCGGCACAGCGTCCCCGCGGTGGGGCGCTATTTAACCGCCGAACTGCAACGACTGATCGCGGGCGAGGAATGAAACCGCGCGCCCCGTCCCGCCGTTCGCATCGGGCGACGCCGGGGCGTTAGGGTGCGGGGCCCGCCGTCCCTCGCTCCCCGCCTCGAAAAATGCCCGCCCGTCCCGGACTCGGCGCCCTCGCCGTCGCCCTCTGCGGAGCCTGCGCCGCGGCCCTGCCCGCCCAGGACGCGGCCGCCCCGCAGACGCCCGCGCCCGGCGAGCCGCTGCACGTGTATTTGCTCATCGGCCAGTCCAACATGGCCGGGCGGGCGCCGTTCACGGAGGCCGAAGCGGCCGCGATCCCGCGGTGTTTCCTGCTGAACGACGAGGAGGAATGGGTCCCGGCGGCGAACCCGCTGAACCTGTATTCGTCGATCCGCAAGCCGGTCGGGATGCAAAAAATGAACCCGGGAGACGCGTTCGCCCGAACGATGCTCGCACGGACCCCGGACGCGACGCTGGGGCTGGTCGTCAACGCCCGGGGCGGCACCCGGATCGAACAGTGGGAGAAAGGGACGGAGTATTATTCCGAAGCCGTCCGCCGGGCCCGGGCGGCCCAAGAAACGGGCGTGTTGAAGGGCGTGCTGTGGCATCAGGGCGAGGGAAACAGCGGGGCGCCGGAGGGTTACGCGGAGAAATTAAAGACGCTGGTCGAGAACCTGCGGGCGGACCTGAACGCCCCGGACCTGCCGTTCGTCGCCGGGCAGATCGTCGGCGAGGAGGCGATCAACGCCGAGATCGCCCGCCTGCCGGAACTCGTCCCGCACGCCGCCTACGCCGGCTCCGAGGGCCTGACGGCCTTCGACCGCTGGCACTTCGACGCCCCCAGCATGAAGACGCTGGGAACCCGCTACGCCGAGGCGACGCTCCGCCTGCAACAGGCCGCCGCCGCCGCCGACGAGCGCCCGGCCGCGGGACGGTAGATCGCGGGGAATCCCGCAGGCGGCGGGCAGGGCGGCGCCGTTGACGGCGCCGGGGGCGGGCGGGACCGTCTGCGTTCGCTCCGCCGATCCCCCGCCCCCGTTCGCCCCGGCCGTCGCCGGCCGCCCCGCCCTCATGATGGACCCGGACCTGCTCGCCACGCTCAGCCTGTTGATCGGGCTGGAGCTCGTGCTGGGGGTCGACAACATCGTCGCCCTCTCGATCATCGTCTCCCGCCTGCCGGAGGCGGCCCGGCAGAAGGCCCGCGTCCTCGGGCTGGCGCTGGCCCTGATCGCCCGGCTGGTGATGGTCGCCGGGGCGACCTGGCTGCTGACCCTCACCGAACCCGTGCTGGCCGGGCGGTCGATCAAGGACCTGATCCTGCTGGGCGGCGGCGCGTTCCTGATTTATAAAGCGACGAAGGAGATCCACCACACGGTGGAATTAAAGGACGAACACGCCCCCGTCGGCTCGGGCTCGCCGAAGTCCGCGTTCGCCTCGGCGATCGCCACGATCGTGGCGGTGGACATTGTGTTCGCCCTGGACTCGGTCGTCACCGCGGTGGGGATGACCGGCGACATCGGCACGGCCCGGTCGCTGCTGGGGTACGAAATCACGGACCAGTTCATCGTGATCGCGACCTCGGTGATCCTCAGCTTCGTGGTCCTGCTGTTCGCGGCCAAGCCGATCGGGGAGTTCGTGCTGCACAACCCCTCGTTCAAGATTCTGGCGCTGTCGTTCCTGATCACCATCGGCGTCACGCTGGGGCTGGAGGCGTTCCATTACGAGGTGCCCAAGCCGTATATCTATCTGCCGATGGCCTTCGCCACGGGGGTGCAACTGCTCCAGTGGCGGCTGTCCCGCAACGAGCGGCGCCGGAAGCGCCCCGACGTGCGGGCGACCGGCGAGGCCGGCGGCGTGCCGGCCGAGGGCGCCTGATCCGATCGGGAACCTGATCCGATCGGGAGCCTGATCCGATCGGGAGAAGGCGGGAACGCGTCGGCGGAGCCTGATACGATGCGCCGCTCGCCCCCGATACGCCTCCCGCGATGCGTCCGCTGCCGGACTCCGTCCCGTCCCGCCGTCTGACGGCGGCCTGCGCCCTGCTGGCCGCCGCCCTCGCCCCGGCGGCGGTCGCCGGGGAGGACCCCGACGAGGCCCCGGCCGCCGCGGCGCCGATCCCGCGGCTGGACGGGCCGTGGCGCAAACTGGTCGGGCGGCCGCCGCTGGAAGAATGGGCCTCCCCGGAGGCGGAGCCGGTCGACTTCACCGCCTACCGGGCGGACGACGGCCGCTGGCAGCTGATCGCCTGCATCCGCAAGACCGCCCAGCCCGGCAGCGGCCGGCTGCTCTATCGCTGGTCCAGCGACGAGCTCTTGAAGGAAGGCTGGACGCCGGAGGGCGTCTTCCTCACCGCCGACCCGCAGCGGGGCCAGCGGGAATATCACGCCCAGGCGCCCTTTCACGTGAAGGACGGCGGCACGCACTACCTGTTCTTCAACAGCCGCGGCGCCCACCTGCTGACGAGCGACGACGGCGTCGACTTCCGACCGTATAAAAAGGACGTGATCTTCCCGATGGGCCGGGACGTCTGCCTGCTGGACGACCGGGAGCGGTCCGGGAAGTGGATCGCCTATTACACCTCGCCGGAGCCGGGGGTGAATCCGGCGACGAAGGACCACACGATCCGCGCCCGCACCGCGAAGAAGCTGACCGGCCCGTGGAGCGAGCAGGCGACGGAGATCCCGCCGCTCACCCCGCCGCCGGACGGGTACCGATTCGTCTACGCCGAGAGCCCGCTGGTGATCGAGCGCGACGGGCGGTATTACCGCTTCGAGCAACTGGACGTCTATCGCTCCGACGACCCGTTGAAATGGAAGGGCCCGCCGGTCGCCCGGCTGGCGGCGCGGGACCCGCTCAAACGGCTGGCGCCGGAGATCGTGACGCGGGACGGCCGAGATTATTTGCTGGCGTATCAATGGCGCGGCAAAGACCCGCGGGGGATTGATTTGGCCCCGCTGGCGTGGGAGGCGGAATAGCGCCCGGGGCGGGGCGAACCGGTCGGCCCCGCCGCGCGTCCCCCAGTTCCCCCCGCCCCACGCCTCCGGCCCCGCGATGCCGACCGATCCGATCCGCCTCCGCCCCGAACGCCTCGGGGACGAACCGGCGATTCGTGAACTGACGAGGGCGGCGTTCGCCGCGGCGCCGCACGCCGACGGCAACGAGCATCTGCTCGTCGGCCGGCTCCGCGACGCCGGGGCGCTGGCGCTCTCGCTGGTCGCGGAGGCCGAGGGCGAACTCGTCGGGCACGCGGCGTTCTCCCCGGCGACGGGGCCGCCCGGCAGCGGGGACTGGTACGCCCTCGGCCCGATCTCCGTGCGGCCGGACCGCCAGCGACAGGGGATCGGCGGGCGGCTGATCCGGGCGGGGTTGGAGGAACTGACGACCCGCGGCGCCGCCGGCTGCACGGTGTTGGGCGATCCGAAGTATTACGAGCGGTTCGGCTTCACGGCCGCCCCCGCCGCCGCCCCGCCGGGAATCCCGGCGGAGTATTTTCGGATCCGGTTATTAACCGGCGAAACGCCGGCCGGGCCCGTGCGGTTTCACCCGGTCTTCGGGGTGTGAGCACCGGGTTCGCCCAGCGTCCCGGACCCTTGAAGGGTCCGGGACGCTTCGCTCTCGCGCTTGCGCCCCGGGCTCAAGGAGTTCCCCGCACCCGCTGCACGCAGGCGATGATGCGGGCGGCGGCTTCGTCGATCTCCGCCTCGGTTTCCTCGCCCAGCAGGCTGAACCGCAGGGCACTGTTCAACAACTCCGGCGGCAGGCCCATCGCTTGGAGAACCGGGCTGGGTTCGCTGCTGCCGCTCGCGCAGGCGCTGCCGAGGCTCGCTCCCACCCCGGCCAAGTCCAGCGCCACCAAGAGTTCCTCCCCCCCGCAGCCGGGGAAGGCGACGCTGCTGGTGTTCGGCAGCCGCGGCGCCCCGGCCGCGTGGATCACGGCGCCGCAATCCCTTTTTAACGTCGCCTCCAACCGGTCCCGCAGGGCCGTCGTGCGGGCGGTCCAGGCGTCGAGTTCTTTGAGTCGTAATTCGAGGGCCAGAGCCATGCCCGCGGCGAGGGCGACCGGCTCCGTGCCCGGCCGGCGGCCGCCCTCCTGATGTCCGCCGTGCAGGCTGGGGGCCAGTTTGGCGCCGGAACGAATGAGCAGCGCCCCGACGCCCCGCGGCCCGCGGAACTTGTGGGCGCCGAGGCTCGCCGCCGTCGCCCCGAGGGCGTGAAAACTCCACGGCAACTTGCCGACGGCCTGGGTGGCGTCGAGGTGACTGGGCACGCCGAGGGCGTTGCAGCGGGCGAGGACGGGGGCGACGTCCAACACCGCCCCCGTCTCGTTGTGGGCGTGAATTAAAGAGACCAACCGCAGCCCCGGCGGGGGCTCCTTCAATTCGTCGCCCTTCAATACGCCGTTCTCGTCGAGCGGCCACGGCCGCAGGCGCCAGCGGCCGGCGGCGGCGCCGG
>NZ_JBINJD010000360.1:0-573 GCF_043951915.1 Alienimonas sp. DA493
GCCGATAGCGTCCGCCGCAGGCCGGGCCAGGAGACGTGCAGTCGCACGGCCGCGGCGTCGCCCCGCAGGCGTTCGGCGGGGTTCTGCCCGCGGTGGTCCCGCTCCTCGTCGAGGATCGTGACTTCGGCGGCGCCGTGGTCGGTCTCGGCGTCGGGCAGGTCTTCGTCGTCAGCAATTCGCGCCGGTCGCGGCGGGCTGATCAGCAGGGTCATGGGGTGTCGCTCACGAGGGGGAAATGAAAACGCCCCGGCGGGCTGCCGGGGCGTGGTGAAGTCGGACTGCCGGTCGGAGCCGGCGTCAGTTCAGGGAGAAGTTCTGCTTCGCCGGCCGGGCGGTCCGCCGGCGGGGGGCGTCGGGTTCGCCGGCGGCGTGCCCGCCGGGGCGGAACACGCCGCCGGCCTCGGCGTCGAGGCACCGCCCGGACGCCCACCGCCGCAGCCGGTCCAACGATTCGGCCCCGGAGACGGAGACCGGCACCACGTGCGTCGCGGCCTCGGCGAGCGGAACGCCCAGCAGAGCACTCAGTCGGCAGCAGCTCTCGATCTCCGCCCCGGTCCAACCGGCGTCGGCGGG
>NZ_JBINJD010000361.1:0-569 GCF_043951915.1 Alienimonas sp. DA493
CTCTCTCCGCCCCCGCCGTTCTGCCGGCGGGGCTCGACGCGCCCGCTCGCCGGGCCGTCTCCTGCGCCTGCCCGCCCCGCGATGGACCGCTCCGTCTCCTCCCGTCGTTCCGCGTTTTCCCCGCCGGGGGTTTGCGGTATGGTGGCGGCTGCCGCTGTACGAAAGGCGGCCCCGCAACCGGCGGCAACCGGCCTTGCGGAGTTTCACACACAAGCTCCCTCTGTTCGGTCACACGGGCCGAACCGGAGGGGTGCGGGGCTCGCCATGCCTGTCTATCACGTTGCCCGTCGGCGTTCGACCCCGAGACCGCGGGGTCCGCCGGAACGCTCTCCGCCGACGAGCGGATCAAAGCCATCCCGGCTTCCCCACCTGCGGCGCCAAACGCAGGGCAAAAAGGAAGCCGGCGGGTCTCGGCAGCGCCAACTGCTTCGACCAACCGGCTTGGTTCCTAACGGCTCTCACTACGAACGACCACGGCCACCACACCTAGGTCTGTCCCCGGGCTCTAATCGAGGACTGTCGCGAAACCCGCGTCAGAACCTTACGGGGACGGTCCGCACCCCGCAACC
>NZ_JBINJD010000362.1:0-562 GCF_043951915.1 Alienimonas sp. DA493
TGGATCTTGCTCCGCCGCAGGCCGTAGGTCAGGGCCCGGATCGGCTCGGGGAGCGGCTCGGCGGCGGGGGCGTCGCGATCGGGGGCGAAGCGGTCGAGGGCGGCGTCGTAGTGGCGGATCGCCTCGGCCCACTTGCGGGCCCGCTCCAGGTTGCGGCCGTCGGCGACGGCGTCGGCCAGGGCGGCGGCGTCGGCGAACGACCCGGGCGGACCGCCCCCGGCCGGCCCGGCCGGCGCGACCGGCGCGGCGGCCGGGGCGAACAACAGGCCGCCCACGACGGCGACCGCTGCGAAAGCGCGGGAGGCGTTGGTCATCGGACCCTGCTCTGCCGGGGCCGCAGCCTCCGTGGCGGCGCTCGGCGGTTCAATTGAGGTGGGAGCGCCGGGGCGCCGGCGAGCGGTGCGGGTCCCCGGGCGGCCGGCCCCCGGGACGGGCGGCCGAACGACTTGAGGCTATGTTGGAAACATCGCCGGTCAATCGGCGCTTTGCGCCGCGCCGAAATGTTCCCCGCCGCCGGGGCGATTACGCGAGGCGGACCGCTCCGGCCCCTCCCCGTCGCCGG
>NZ_JBINJD010000363.1:0-552 GCF_043951915.1 Alienimonas sp. DA493
CGGCCGTGGTTCGGCCCCGCGGGCGGCAGGCGCGGGATACGTGTCGGGACCTCGCGGTCCGTGCGGTGCGGGCGCTGTCGCACGCCCCAAGTCGTTCTGGACCGCCGCACGTCGGCGGGAGCGGTCCCGCCGGAAGTCCCCGCCGTGGCACTCACGGCTTGCCAGGTGGTCGCTACTCCCGCGGGCGGGCCAGCTCGACGGTGTTCACGCCGCGGGCCGCGTCGTCCTTGTTGAAACTGTGCGTAGACCCGGTGACGAGCCCGACGCACACAATCAATTCCTCGCCGGAGCCGGCCGTCTTCCCGGTCTTGATGAGCGGTTCAACGAAGTTGTCGGCGTAGAACGAGTCGCCGTGGTGCAAGCCGCCGACCGTCTGTGGGTCGTTCCGAAATCGCATCGCGTCTCCGTGATTGCAGACCGGGATCGCTCGCCCCGGTCGGGGGTTCTTGAAAAGGGGGAACTCAGAGGGCCGCGTTCACGCCGCGGCGGGCGTCGGGGTCACTCGTTCTTCACCAACAAGATTTCCGGCGCGGTCTCGTTGGTGGACTTCCG
>NZ_JBINJD010000364.1:0-546 GCF_043951915.1 Alienimonas sp. DA493
CGGGGGGCCGACGCCTTCGACGCCTTCGCGGGCCTGGGGGGCGGAATCGCCGCCCGAATCGACCGACGAGGCGGACGGGAGCACGCTGTCCCACCCCCCCTCGAACCCGCCCTTGTCCGGAATCACGCCGAGCTTTTTCTTCGCCCGATTGATCTTGGACTCGCTGTAACCGGCGGCGGCGGCGGCCTCCGTCAGTTCCTTCGACGGCATGCGGCCGCCGGCCGCCTCGAGGGTCTCGCGGAGCCACTCCGCGCAGGGACTCTCCCGCGGCCCGTCGCCGTCGGCCCGGCGGGGGGCGAGGGCCTCGTCGGCGGTGAGGAAGACCGGGTCCTGCTCCCAGACTACGCGGGCCGGGTCGCCCGCGACGGAGTAAGCGAGGCCGCCGGTGTCCGGGGCGAGATTGTTCTTCAGCGGCAACATCAGGCGGCGGGCCCGCGACGCCGGGTCGGCGTCCTCGCCCCGGCCGGCGGGGTCGTCGGAGATCAGCCACGCCGCCCGCGCCGCGCCCACGAAGGCGAGACTGCCGGTCACGCGGCCCATCGCCCC
>NZ_JBINJD010000365.1:0-542 GCF_043951915.1 Alienimonas sp. DA493
CCGTTCGACCGCGACGGCGACGCGTCCACGACCGACGACGTGTTCCGTTCCGGCGGCGGCCGTCCGTGGCGGGGGCAGTACACGCCGTGGCGGACCCAGGTCGCGACGCTGCTCTGCCCGACCGACGGCAAGCAGCCCAACGGCATTGCCGAGACGAACTACGCCTTCTGCCGCGGCGACAACGGTCGCGGGATCAGCCACTGGTCCAACGCCAACTACCCGCGGAACCGGGCCACGGCCCGCGGGATGTTCGACCAGGCGACCTGGCGGGGCATTCGGGACATGAAGGACGGGTCCGTCAACACGTTGTTGATGGGCGAGATCGGCCGCTGGGACGGCGCGGCGTTCTTCCAGTCCGCCGTCGTGCGGAACGGCACTTCCGGCTACGGCTCCGACATCCACAACGACCCGTACGCCAACTGCGCCGACATCGTCGAATCGCCGACGGACCCCGGCATGTACGCGGACAGCGAGCTGGACCGCCGCGTCCAGCGCGGCAACCGCTTCAACGACGGCATCACGCCGATGACCGGGTTCCTCAC
>NZ_JBINJD010000366.1:0-542 GCF_043951915.1 Alienimonas sp. DA493
CCGTTCGACCGCGACGGCGACGCGTCCACGACCGACGACGTGTTCCGTTCCGGCGGCGGCCGTCCGTGGCGGGGGCAGTACACGCCGTGGCGGACTCAGGTCGCGACGCTGCTCTGCCCGACCGACGGCAAGCAGCCCAACGGCATCGCGGAGACGAACTACGCCTTCTGCCGCGGCGACAACGGCCGCGGGATCAGCCACTGGTCCAACGCCAACTACCCGCGGAACCGGGCCACGGCCCGCGGGATGTTCGACCAGGCGACCTGGCGGGGCATCCGGGACATGAAGGACGGGACCGTCAACACGCTGTTGATGGGCGAGATCGGCCGCTGGGACGGCGCGGCGTTCTTCCAGTCCGCCGTGGTGCGCAGGGGCACTTCCGGCTACGGCTCCGACATCCACAACGACCCGTACGCCAACTGCGCCGACGTCGTCGAATCGCCGACCGACCCCGGCATGTACGCGGACAGCGAGCTGGACCGCCGCGTCCAGCGCGGCAACCGCTTCAACGACGGCATCACGCCGATGACCGGGTTCCTCAC
>NZ_JBINJD010000367.1:0-540 GCF_043951915.1 Alienimonas sp. DA493
GGATCACCTCGCCGCCGAACTGGCTGAGCTGCTTGTGGCGGCCGGCGTGGAAATAGGTCAGGCGGTTGTCGTCCAAGCCCAGCAGGTGCAGCAGGGTGACGTGCAGGTCGCGGATCGGGTGGACGCACTCGACGGCCTCGGCGCCGACGTCGTCCGTCGCCCCGACCACGCCCGGCCGCACGCCGCCGCCGGCCAGCAGCATCGTCATCGCCTTGTTGTTGTGGCCCCGGCCGAGGGAATAAACGCCGCCGCGGCGGTTGTTGTCCGGGGTGCGGCCGAACTCGCCGGTCCACACGACCAGCGTGTCCTCCAGCAGGCCCCGCCGCTTCAGGTCGCGGATCAGCCCGGCGAGCGGCTTGTCCACGCTGGCGATGCGGGAGCCGTGGCCGCGTTCCAGATAGTCGTGGCTGTCCCAGCCGCCGCTGAACACCTGCACGAACCGCACGCCGCGTTCGATCAGCCGGCGGGCCGTCAGGCACTGCTTGCCGAAGGTTTTGGTTTCCTTGCGGTCCAGGCCGTAGAGGGCGCGGGTCTCGGCGG
>NZ_JBINJD010000368.1:0-538 GCF_043951915.1 Alienimonas sp. DA493
TCGGCTCGCGCCTCGGGCTGCCGAGGCGTGAGGCCCGCCCGGCTCACCGGCGCCGCAGGAGGCGGAGGGCGGCTTGGACGTCCGGTTGCTCGTGCAGCGGCAGGCTGGTTTGGGGGACGCGGGGGCCGTCGGCGCCGCGGGCCGCGCGGCTCGGGCGGTAGGCGCTGCTGCGGTCGCCGCGGATCCCGGCGGTCGGGTCGGCGGCGGCGAACAGGTCGTCCGGCGTGCCCGTCGGCCCCGCGGCCGCGTCCGGCCGGGCGCCGGCGCCGGCGTCGAACTCCCCGGGGGCGTCGGCGTGCTCGGGGGTCGGCACGTCCGGGGAAAGGCCCAGCCCCGCGTAGTTGCGGCCGCGGGGGGAGTAGAACCGGGCCGTCGTCAGCTTCAGGCCGCTGCCGCGGCCGCCCCGCTCCAGCGCCGCCCAGCCGCCCCGGCCGGCCGACCGCGGGGCGTCGCCCAGATCGACGATGCTCTGCACGCTCCATTTGCCGTAGGTCGTGCGGCCCACGATCGTCCCCCGGCCGTGGTCCCGCAGGCAGCC
>NZ_JBINJD010000369.1:0-481 GCF_043951915.1 Alienimonas sp. DA493
GTCGACGGGGACGGCTTCATCCGTCTGGCGGAGGTGCAGACCGCCACGACCGCCCGGGTGGCGACGCTGATCGACGAATACAACGCCGACCTGCCCGAGGCCGACCGCATCCGGCAGTCGCCGACGTTCCACGGGCCGGAGGCGACCCGATCCCTGCCACTGGCCGTGCCGGCGACCGATACGGAGGCCCTCGTCGCCCGCCTCGCCCGGCGGGTCGGGCAGCAGGGCTACACCGAAGACCTGCACGCCCGGTTGTCCGAGGAACTGACCGCGGGCACGGCGCCGGCGGACCTGCGGCGGGAGGCGGAACGCTTCGCGGATCGCGGCGGACGGTTCTTTGCCCTCATCGCGGAGGGCGCCCTGACGCCGCCCGACGCCGCCATGCGGGACGACTCCGCCGCGGGCCGGCGGTACGAGGAGGCGAAGAAGTTCGCCCTGCTCGGTTCGGAACACTACGCCGCGGAGCGCTACGCCGACGCGG
>NZ_JBINJD010000036.1:0-36902 GCF_043951915.1 Alienimonas sp. DA493
GGCCCCCCGGCGACACACCGGGGATGCACAGTGAGCGACGACGCGGAGCGGCTGAACGAGTTGGCGAGAACTGTTTTCACCCCGGCGGCGACGATCCACGCCGGGGCGGACGCACTGCGACACGCCGCCAAGTCGGGCGAGGTGACGCTCGATTTTGGGACCTACGGCGAACACTTCCGCGAGGCGGCGCAGGCGTTGGACCGCGGCCTCGCCGCCCACCCCGCCGAAGCCGACGGGGACCTGCACCCCGCGGTCGCCGGGCCGCTGGCGGAGATTCGCACGCTGATCGACGAGAACCCGGCCGTCAGCTTCGGGGACGCCTGCTGCTATTTCGTGGCGATCGACCTGCTCACGCCGGCCCGCCGCGGGCGCGACGCCGCTCGCCGCCTCGCCGCGGGAAAGGAGCCGTTGCCGCCGGGGAAGGGGGTGGACCTGTTCCCGCCGCCGCAGGTGGGGTGGCCGCCGTCTGGTTCCGGGGAGAAGGCGAAGGCCGATGAGGCGCCTCGGGAGGAACCGGCGAAGCCGTCGGAGACGTTCGCGGCGCAGGCGGAGGCGGTCATCGAGCGGACCGCCGCCGCGGCGCTGGGGCGGGGGGACGACCCGGAGGCCCGCTTTGCAATCGGGATGCAAAGCCTGCTGGACCGGGCGCGGGAAGACCTCGCCGCCCGCGGGTTCGCCCCGAGCCCCGCCGCGGAGACGATGCTGGCGCTGCGGCGCCTGCCGGACCTGTTCGACCGGGCGATCGAGCCGGCGCTGGTGGAGCGGGAACGGGTCGCGGCGTTCGAGGCCGTCACGACCGCGAAGTTCGCCCCGACGACCCCGCCCCGCCCGGACCGGTTCGGCCGTCCGCTGGCGGAGTCCGTCGTGCAGATCGCCGAACGCTGCTTCGCCGCCGCGACGAAGACGCTGACGACCCATCTGCCGCCCGCCGAAGCCGGCCCGGACGAGGACTCCGCCCACGAGGCCGCGGCCGGGGTGCGGGACGCGCTGGCCGTTCACCTCGCCGTCGTGCGGCGACGCATGGCAGGAGACCCGTTCGCCGCGGAGCGGGCGAAGTTCCGGCGGGAGTGGGAGGCCGCGATACGGGAGGGGGAGGCACATCGGTCTCCGCCGCCGCAACCGGCTGTCGTCGCGGCGGACGACGCCCCGCTGTGGGTGCGGCAGATGCGGGACGCGCGGGACCGGATGCGGGAGGCGGCCCGCCGGGCGGCCGTCCCCCCGGTGCCGGTGGTTCTGATCGAGGACGAACCCAACGCCCCCGGCCCGCCGTCGCCGCACCCGGCGGACTGCTCCGCCCTCACGCGGGGCGGCGACAGGAACGCCACGCCCTACGCTTGGACCCGGATTGACGGGGACGGGGAGTTGGCCGTGGCGCCCGACGGACGACCGTGGACGGGGATGTTGCGAGGCGGACGCGAGGTGCCCGGGACCGATCCGCCGGGGTGGGAGCGGACGGGAACCTGCGTCTGCCGGGGCGTCCACGCGGCCCTCCCGCCGCACCGCGACCTCGCCGAGCGACATCGGGAAAGGCTGCTGGCCAAATCCGACGGCGTCTTGGGCGAGATGCACGCCCGCCGGGTCGATCCGGAGATGTTGCACGCGGAGCACCGGGCGGCGTTCGCGGCGGTCCGGTCGTTCGTCTCGCTGCTGGACGACGCGGGGCGGGCATTGTTCGCGGCCCCCGCCGCGGTTCGAGAGGCGACGTTCAAAACGATCGGCCCCGATCTTTACGAACAGGTCCGGTCGCCCCGCAGGCTGTTCCTGTGGGCGGCGTTCGACCTCGCGCTCGCCGGGGCCGACCCGGCGTGCCTGTCGGCGGTCCGCTGCCGGGCCGTTGGCGTGGACGGCGGATGCGGCGTAGAGCCGGAACAGTTCTGGGAGGCGTCTCGGGCGAATGTGGAGAAGCGTCTCAAGGCCGATCCAGCACTGCCGTACCGCTGGCCGGGGTGGTTTTACGTCTGGCTACCGGACCTGTTTGGGGCGTGCGTCGCCGCGGCGGACCTGCTGGCGGAGCAAAATAGCCGCCGGACAACGGCGGAGGACCGTGGGGACAGTACTGGGGACACCGAGGACAGTGCTGGGGACACTGGGGACACGTCGAAAAAAACTGCCAAGTTGCCGGCCGCGTTCGACCCTTGGCCAGACACGGATCGGGAGTTCATCAAACGAATGGTCGCCGCCCGCCCGACCGAGCAGCGTAAATACATCCGAAGGGAGCTAGAAAAATCGGGGTTCAACGTCGCGGACAAAGACGCTTTCGAGAAACGCGTCGAGGCGTTGCGGCGGAATTACGGCCGCACCCGGGACAGATTGAAGGCTGCTGGACTGTGGTGACAGGGACTGGGGACACTGGGGACAACGATTACCGAAGCCGCTGACGACGGCGGAAATTGCGGTTCAATACCCGCACGCCGCCGGACGACGCCCCGTCGGCCCCCGCACCGCGATCGGCAGTTCGGTTCCCGAACCCGCCGGTCGGGCAGGGGGTTGAGAGAAAACAGGTCCCGGTCGGCGCTGGGGTAGGGACGCCGTCGTCCCGCCCGCCTTTCCGCCTTCCGATTCGAGCATCCCAATGCCCGCCCGTTCTAAAGATCGCACGCCCAAGTCCGGCACGCCCGG
Organism: Alienimonas sp. DA493; assembly: GCF_043951915.1. Lineage (NCBI taxonomy): Bacteria > Pseudomonadati > Planctomycetota > Planctomycetia > Planctomycetales > Planctomycetaceae > Alienimonas > Alienimonas sp. DA493. Next base: position 2,620 of record NZ_JBINJD010000036.1, read on the forward strand.
CGCCGCGATCGAACCGCACGTCCTGTATCCCCTGCCGGAGTTCATGCGGCGGACCGGCTGGGGCCGGCACGCCGTCCGGGCCGCCAAGGCGAAGGGGCTGACCGTCCGCTACACCGCCAACCGCGGTTACGTCCACGGCAAAGACTTTATCGACTATGTCCTGAACGACGCCGGCGCCGCGGAAGAAAAGGCCGCCGCGTAACGGCCCGGTCCGGCCCGGCCGGACGACGTTCTGACGCGACCGCGACGCCGCGGTTCACCCCCTGTTTTGAAGATCGCCGCGGCGGTCGCCGCCCCCGGTCTGCGCCTGCGAAAGCGGCCCCGGGGGAGGCGCCCCCGGGGCCGTCGATTCCTCGCCCGCCGGTCGCAACGGCGGACTCGCTTTCACACACCCGCATTGTCCCCCGTGACTCATCCAAAATCCACCGCCCACCGCGTCCGCCTGCCGCGTGTTGAGGAGATCAACGACGCCGCCCGCGGTCGCTGGCGAGAGTTATTATCGACTCACGCCGGCTTCAACCCGGACCACCTCGACGGCCGCGGTCATCCCTGCCCGTTCTGCGGGGAGGGCGACGATCGGTTCAACGCCGACCGCAAGACGTTCGAGACGACCGGCAAGTGCCACTGTAATATCTGCGGGTTCCACGGCACCGGCATCGACGCCGTCATGCAGGCCGGCGGCGTCGATCTGAACGAGGCCCGCCGGCTGCTGGGGGAGACGTTGAACCTTGTCCCAGCCGGCGCCGCGACGGTTCCTTCGCCCCGGCCCCCGGCCGACCGTGCCGAGCCGGCGAAGCGGGCGTCCCCGCCGAAATACGCCACCGCCGACGAGGCCGCCGCCGCGCTCGCCGCCAAGATGGGCGGGCCGCCGTCGGTGCGGTACGTCTACGCCGACGAGAACGGCGACCTGCTGGGCGAAGTCCTGCGGTGGGACCGGCCCGACGGCGGGAAGGACATCCGGCAGACCGCCCGCGGACGGACAACGTGGGAGTGCCGGGCGATGACGGCGCCGCGGCCGCTGTACCGGCTGCCGGACGTGGCGGAGGACCCGGACGAGACGGTCTTCGTCGTGGAGGGCGAGAAGGCCGCGGACTCGCTGGCGTCGGTGGGCGTGACGGCGACCACCTCCCCCGGCGGGTCGAACGCCTTTCGCAAGGCGGACTGGACCCCGCTGGCCGGCCGCGACGTGACGATCTGGCCGGACGCCGACGAGCCCGGGGCGAAGTACGCCGCGGGCGTGGCGGAGGCGCTGACGGCCCTCACGCCGCCGGCGACGGTGCGAATCCTCGACCCCGCGGCGCTGTGGGACGGCGACGGCGACCCGCCGCCGGGCTGGGACGCCGCGGACTTCGTGGAGGCGGCCGACGCCGTCGAACCGGAGACGCTGAAGGCCCGCGTGCTCGCCGCCGCGGAGGCGGCCCCGCCGTTCGTCCCCCGCGGCGATACCCGAAACCCTCTGGACGCAGGGGAGAACGGGGGTTTCGGGAACCGCCCCGGCGGGTTCGTGCCGTTCCCGCTGGAGGCCCTGCCGGAGCCGGTGCGGGGTTACGTCGGGGCGACGGCGGGGGTGATCGGATGCGAGCCGGCGCTGGTCGCCGGGCCGCTGCTGGCGGCGCTGGCGTCGGCGATCGGCAACAGCCGCCGGCTGCGGTTGAACAACAGCTACAGCGAACCGGCGATCGTCTGGTGCGCCGGGGTCTGCGAGAGCGGGCAGCGGAAAAGCCCCGCCCTCGACGCCGCCCTCGCCGAAGCCCACCGCCGACAGAAGACGGAACGCAAACGCTGGCGGGACGACCACGCCGAGTGGGAACGCGAACGCGCCCGCTGGGAGGTGGAGCACGCCCGCTGGAAGAAGAAGGGCGAGGGCGACCCGCCGCCCGAACCGCCGGAGCCGACGCTCCGCAGCTATCTGGTGGACGACACGACGATCGAGGCGCTGCGGGACATCCTCGACGCCAACCCGCGGGGCGTGCTGGCCGCCACGGAGGAACTGGCCGGCTGGTTCGGCATGCTGGACAAGTACAACGCCGGCAAGGGCGGCGGGGACGCGGCGAAGTGGCTGTCGATGCACGGCGGGCGGCCGGTCCGCATCGACCGCCGCACCGGGACGCCGAAGTTCATCTACATCCCCCGCGCCAGCGTGAGCCTGTGCGGCACGGTGCAGCCGGGCACGCTCAAACGGCTGCTGACCGCTGAACACCTCGAAAGCGGTCTGGTGGCCCGGTGGCTGTTCGTCTGGCCGCCGGCCCGCCCGCTGCGGTGGCGGGAGGGGGACGTGCCGACCGCCGTGCGGGACCGGCTGGGGGCCGTCGTGCAGGCCCTGTACGACCTGAAGATGGTCCCCGACCGCGACAACGACCCGGAGCCGGTCGTCGTGCCGCTGACCGCGGAGGCGAAGCGGGCCTATATCGAGTTCTTCAACGAGAACGGCGCCGCGATGGCGGACGCCCGCGGCGAGGTGGCCGCCAGCTTCAGCAAGGCCGCCGCCTACGCCGCCCGGTTCGCCCTGATCGTCCACCTCGTCCGGGAGGCCGCCGGCGACCCGACGTTGGAACATCCCGCCGGCCGCGACGGGGACCGCGATCCCGGCGCCGTGGACGCCGCCAGCGTGGCCGCCGCGGTGACGATGGCGGAGTGGTTCAAGCGGGAGACGACCCGCGTGCTGGCGATGCTGCGGGAGGACGAGGGTGAAACGGCCCGGCGGGAATTGGCGGAGTGGATCGCGTCGCACCGCGGCGGGTCCGTCACCGCCCGGGACCTCGCCAAGGCCCGCCGACACCTGTACGGCGGCGACAGCGGCGAGGCGGAGCAGGCCCTGCGGGGCCTGTCGCAGCACGGCTACGGCCGGTTCGAGTTCCGCCCGCCCGGCCCGCGGGGCGGCCGTCCCACGGAGGACTTCGTCCTGCACGACCCCGCCGGCGGTGACGCCCCGGACGCCCCGGTCCCGTTACCCGAAACCCCCGTTCCTCAAGCGGCACGGCCGGTTTCGGGTAACGCCCGGGGGAACGACGACTCCGCCGCCGCGGTCGTCCTCGTGGGCGGCAGGGGAATCGATGACGAGGCGATCGACGACGAGGCGACCGGCGACGACGGGGAGGGGGTGGGCGAATGGTCGGCCTGAACGGCTACGCCGACGCCCCCCGGGACGCCGCCGGCCTGCTGGCGGAGGCCGGCGCCGCGGGACTGCTGGTCTGGCGGGACGGCGACCGCCTGCGGGTCCGCGGCCCCGTCGCCGCCTCCCACCTCGCCCGCCGCCTGCTGGCCGACAAGGCGGCCGTGCTGTCGGTCTTGGACGCCCGCGACGCCCCGGCCCGGCGTCCCCACCGCTGGCGCCGCCCGCCGACGCCCTGGTGCCCCTACGGCCACCCGGACGGCTGGATCAGCGTGTTCGGCCCGCACGTCATCTGCGCCGCCTGCCACCCGCCGACGCGGGCGGAGATCGTTGCCGACCGGGTTCCGTCGTCCGGTCCCGCCGTCCGCGATACCGTCGCCGCGTCTCACCTCCCGTCACGATCGGAGAGCCTGAATGGCGAAACGCAACGCCTATAGCCGTAAAGAACTCGCCGCGATGTCCGAACGTAGTCACGCCCGGGCGGCGGGCGACCCGGAGAAACTGGAACAGTACGGCCGGGAGGACGCCGCCAAGTGGATCGCCGCCGGGCAGCATTGGGACGGCGTGACCCGCGACACCGAAGCGGCGGAGTTCGCCGACGGCATCGCCAGCCGCGGACGGTGGGGCAGCGACGTGCCGACCGCCGGCCTGCCGAATCAAGCGCACGGCAACACGCTGAAGGATCGGCGGGTGATTGAACGCAGCGCCGAGCCGGGTCACTCCCGTCTCACCCGCTACGGCATCGGCTGTCTGCGGGCGCGGGAGGACGCCGGCTTTCGGATCGGGCCGGACAGCCCGCCGTCAGACCCGTGGGCGGACATGGAGGCCCGGGCGGCGCAGCGGGACGACGGGCTGACGGAGACGGAGCGGGACGCCGTCGTGCAGAGCCGCGTCGGGCAGGGAAGGTTCCGTAGGGACGTGCTGAATGCGTGGGACGGGTGCGCCGTCACCGGGATCGCCGACGCCGCCCTACTGCGGGCGTCTCACGTCAAACCGTGGAAGGACTCGACCGACGCGGAACGGCTCGACCCGGCGAACGGGCTGGCGCTGATCGCCCCGCTTGACCACCTATTCGACGCCGGGTTCGTCACGTTCGAGGACGACGGCGAACTGATCCGGCATCCTGGCTTACAAGCGGACGCCGCCGCCGCGTTCGGTCTGATCGACAGTATGCGGCTGCGGGCAGTACCGGAGGGGCTGCTCCCGTACCTGTCGCACCACCGGGAGCACGTTTTCGGCAGGCTCAGGGCGACCCGCTGATCCGCGGAAACGCGGCGATCGTCTCCGCCTCCGCCCGTCGAATCCGTCGGGTTTGTCGGGCCGTTCCCGGCGGTCCCCGGAGAAAAAACGGCTCCCGAAATGTATCGCGACCTACGCCCGCCGGCGGCGTGGTTTGCGGGCATCGGGCACCTGAAAAGATCGCCCCCCGGGGCCCTACGAACGAGAGCCCCCCCGGGCCGGTTTTCTGTCGTCGTGTCTGTCCGCCGGACCGCGTGGTTTTGGTTCGCCGACGCACGAAAAAACGCCCCGCCCCTCCGCCCGTCCGCCGGGTGCATCTCTGCAATCGCTGGACGCATGGGGCGAACGAAGATCGACCTGATCCGCCGGCCGGGAGAATGCGTTTCCGTCGCTCCGGCGGACCGTCGCCGATCGCGTGACGCTTGCATGCAAACCGGCAGACACAACCCGTTCGTCGGCCGGGCGTTGCGACCGATCCCGGGGTGCCGGGAGGGGGCCACGCGCTCCCCGAATCCGTGGTTGGTACGACGCCGAGCTTGCACCCGATTTGCGGTTGCACGCCCGCCCCCTGGTCCCGCTACTGAGCGGTCCAGTTCCTCCCGACTGTTTCGCGGACGGCCGAGCACGATCCGTTCAGCGGAGCGTTGCTGACCACCGTTCCTTACCATCCCGACCCGCCCCTTCCTGCCCCGTACGACAGGTCTTCGTGAGCGACCAGCCTTCTCGCGGATCTCTGAGCGACCTCGACCCCAAGCTGCGGATCACGGCAAAGAAACGCCGAAGGACTTGCGCGGGACGTGGACAGCGACGTCCACCTGCGGCGAGACCGACCCGCCGGTAACTCGTCGAAGACGCCGCGACGGGCGGGCGTCAGACTTCAATCACTGCTTGGATACTACAAACGGCCCGCGGTAGCGGTGCCTACGAATAAAAGGACGATGATGACCGCCTTGCACGACGTTCTCGATGGGTTCCGCGAAGACGCCCGGAACAACCGCGACTTGGGCGATCGATTCGAACGGCTGATGCTCCGCTATTTCGAGATCGATCCGGTCTATGCGGATCGCTTCGATAAGGTGTGGATGTGGAACGACTGGCCGAACAAAGGGAAAGTTGGCGACGTCGGCATCGACCTCGTGGCTCGCGACGCGGCCACCGGTGAACACTGCGCGATCCAGTGCAAGTTTTATCTGCCGGAGCATCAGCTGTCGAAGGCGGACATCGACTCGTTCATCACCGCGATGGGCCGGACGCAATTCACCAGCGGCATCATCGTCTCGACGACTGATAAGTGGGGCAAGAACGCTCTGGACGCGTTGCACCACCAGACCAAACCGGTCACGCGAATCGGTATCGCAAATCTGGGGGACAGTGCCGTCGACTGGTCGACGTTTAAGGATAAACGTCCGCAAGATTTGGGGCTGCGCGAGAAGAAGGTCTTACGTCCCCACCAAAAGATCGCCTTAGAGAACGTCGTCGCTGGCTTGGAAAACGCCGACCGCGGCAAGCTCATCATGGCGTGCGGGACCGGAAAGACGTTCACGTCGCTCCGCATTGCCGAAGCAATGGCGCCGACCGGCAACGTCCTGTTTCTCGTGCCGTCGCTGTCGCTGCTCGCGCAGTCGCTTCGCGAATGGACCGCCGAAGCGGAGAACGGACTGACCAGCATCGCCGTCTGCTCGGATGCCAACATCGGCACCTCACGGAAGCCGAAGGACGACGACTCCGGGGACATCACGATTCAGGACCTCGCCTTCCCTGCGACGACGAGTCAGCGCGAACTCGTCAGGCAGTTCAAGTTGCAGTCGGGCGAAGCGAAGAATCACCCCACGGTTGTGTTCTCGACCTATCACTCGATCGAAGCGGTCGCGAAAGCGCAGGAAGCGGGGCTGCCGGAGTTTGATCTGGTTATCTGCGACGAGGCGCACCGCACGACCGGCGTCACGTTCGCTGGAGAGGACGAATCGCACTTCGTGAAGGTTCACGACGCAGACTTCCTGCGGGCGAAGAAGCGGCTGTACATGACCGCCACGCCGCGGATCTACGGCGACGATGCGAAGAGCAAGGCGAAGGAAGCCGCGGCCGTCGTCGCGTCGATGGATGACGTCGGCGTCTTCGGCCGAGAACTTCACCGGCTCGGTTTCGGCGAAGCCGTCAAGCACGACTTGCTCGCCGATTACAAGGTGCTCGTCCTCGCGGTGGACGAGAAGTACGTCGCACGAACGTTCCAGAAGCAGCTTGCCGCTGACGGCGAGATGAACCTCGATGATGCCACGCGGATCACCGGGTGCTGGAACGGACTCGAAAAGCGATTCGAATCGACTCTGAACAATCCCGATCTACAGAGCGACGCGAAGCCGATGCGAAGGGCCGTTGCCTTTTCCCAGACGATTAAGGCTTCAAAACAGTTCGTCGAACAATTCCACCGGATTGTTGAGGCGTACAAAGAGGACAACCCGGACGCAGACGACGTGCTCGACGTCGAAGCGGATCACGTCGACGGCTCGTTCGACGCCCTCCGCCGCAACGCGCTGCTCGAATGGCTCAAGGAAGACGCCGACGGCAACGCCTGTCGCATCCTGTCGAACGCCCGCTGTCTGTCCGAAGGCGTCGACGTTCCGGCTCTCGACGCGGTGATGTTCCTCAACCCGCGGAACAGCGTGGTCGACGTCGTGCAGTCCGTCGGCCGTGTGATGCGTCGGGCCGAGGGCAAGCGGTTCGGCTATATCATCCTGCCGATCGGCATCCCGGCCGATCAAACGCCCGAAGATGCTTTGAAAGACAATAAGAAATACAAGGTGGTCTGGCAGGTGCTTCAGGCGCTACGCGCCCACGACGATCGGTTCAACGCCACGATCAACCAGATTGAACTGAACCGGAACAAGCCGCCGAAGATCGACATCATCGGCGTCGGCGGCGGGGATGGGGGCGACGACGGTTCGTCTGGGGGCGGCGATTCGAAGCCCAAACCCCGTATTACCCAAGGCGGGCTCGCTTTCCCCGGACTCGAAGACTGGAAGGACGCGATCTACGCCAAGATCGTGAAGAAAGTCGGCGACCGCGGCTATTGGGAGACTTGGGCGAAAGATATCGCCGTCATCGCCGAGCGTCACGTTACCCGCATCAAGGCACTGCTTGAAGACGAGAACGCGAAGCACGCCGTGGCGTTCGCGGAGTTCCTAGAAGGGCTGCGCCGGAACCTCAATCCGGCCGTTAGTGCGGATGAAGCGATCGAAATGCTCGCCCAACACCTCATCACTCGGCCGGTCTTCGACGCCCTTTTCTCCCATTACGACTTCGCGAAGCACAATCCGGTTTCGCAGTCGATGCAGCGAATGCTCGATCTGCTCGACGCGGAACGCGTCGATAAGGAAGCCGAAACGCTGGAACGGTTCTACGCGAGCGTTCGAGACCGCGCGGCGGGCCTCGACAATGCGGAGGCTCGGCAGAAGGTTATCACCGAACTCTATGAAGAGTTTTTCCGGAACGCATTTCCCCGCGTGGCGGAACGACTTGGCATCGTATACACGCCGCCGGAGGTCGTGGACTTCGTCATTCGCAGCGTCGAAGATGTGCTCCGCGACGAATTCGACAGCGGCTTGGGTGAGGAAGACGTCCATATCATCGATCCGTTCACCGGCACGGGCACGTTTATCGTTCGCCTGCTGCAAAGCGGCCTGATCCCGAAGGACAAGTTGCTTCAGAAATTCCGGAAAGGACTCCATGCCAACGAGATCGTTCTGCTCGCATACTATATCGCGGCAATCAATATCGAAGAAACGTTCCACGCATTATCATCAACGAACGATGACGATGACGAATACGAGCCGTTCGACGGCATTGTCCTAACCGACACCTTTCAGCTCTGCGAGGATAGGCAGAATCAGTTCGAAGGCACGTTTCCGGTAAACTCCGGGCGGGCCCAAAGACAGCAGCAGAGCCCGATCCGCGTCGTAGTCGCGAACCCGCCATATTCTGCGCAACAACAGAGCGAGAACGATAACAACAAGGGTCTGGACTACCCAGCACTCAATGCGCGCATAGCAGAGACTTATGCGGCAGCGTCTAACGCCAAGCTGCACAAAAACCTCTATGACAGCTATGTTCGGGCCATTCGGTGGGCCAGTGACCGAATCAAAGACAAGGGTGTAATCGGCTTCGTCACCAACGGCTCATTTATCGAAGCCAACAACATGGACGGCCTCCGCGGCTGCCTCACTGACGAGTTCACCTCACTATACGTCCTCAACCTCCGCGGCAATCAACGGACTTCCGGGGAAACCTCCCGCAAAGAAGGCGGAAAAATCTTCGGATCGGGCTCACGCGCGACCGTCGCCATCACGCTGCTCATCAAAAATCCCGGGAAGAAACCCGCTGGAGGACTTCACTATCACGACATCGGCGACTACCTCAGTCGCGACGAAAAGCTCGGCCTCGTTCGCAAGTTCGCCAGCATTCGCGGTGTCTCCAAAGCCAAGCAATGGAGGCAGATTAAACCCAACGCCGAAAACGATTGGATCGATCAACGCGACCCGGCATTCGACGCCTTCACACCGATGGGCGACAAAGAAGGTCTGGAATCGGTCGAGTCTCTGTTTGTGACCTACTCTCTAGGTGTAGTCACTGGCCGCGACGCTTGGGTCTACAACGCTTCAAGAGCTGCGCTCGAAGTGTCCGTGGTACGGCTCGTCGAATCCTATCAACGCGAGATGTCAAACTATCAGGCTGTCATTCAACGCCTGGGGGAGTCGGAAAACCCGAAACTTGAAGACGTCGTCGAGTCTGACCAAAAACTAATAAACTGGACCCGCGCCCTCAAGGCCGACGCTAGAAAAGGGAAGGCTCTCAGCTTTGAAAAGGAAGGCTTTCGCGTGGCGTTATACAGGCCTTTCTTCAAGCGTTGGATGTATTTCAACCGGCGATTGAACGAGGTCGTGTACAAGATGCCGAGGCTTTTCCCGACGGAGAGGCACGCCAACCTAGTCATCGCCGCCCTTGGGGCTGGGGCGAGCCACGACTTCTCGGTCCTCATTTCAGACACGGTCGTCGATTTGGAGATGGTCTCGAAAGGCCAGTGCTTTCCGCGTTTCTATTACGAAAGAGCCGACGTCAAGAACAGCCTTGGGTTCGAAGACGGCGAGAGCGAACTCGTTGAGGGATTCCGTCGCCGAGATGGGATTACAAGTTCTGTTCTCGATACCTTTCAGGCGTCCTACGACAATAAGCTCACCAAAGACGACATCTTTTACTACGTCTACGGCATTCTCCACAGTGCCGAATACCGGGAGCGGTTCGCTGCCAACTTGAAAAAGGCGCTGCCCCGCATCCCGCTTACCCGCGACACCGCCGACTTCTGGGCCTTCACTCAGGCCGGCCGCGACCTCGCCGACCTGCACCTGAACTACGAGACAGTCAAGCCGTGGGGCGTTTCCGTGCAGACGGAGACGTTTGACTTCGATCCGTGGGATCAGTTCAAGGTCGAGAAAATGCGGTTCGCCCGGCCGTCCGAAGAACAGAAGACCGAAGGCCTGAAGCACGATAAGTCGACGATCGTCTACAACGCACACGTCACAATTAAGCAAATTCCGCTCGCCGCTTACGAATACGTCGTGAACGGCAAGCCGGCGATCGAATGGGTTATGGATCGCTACAAAGTCACGGTCGATAAGAAAAGCGGTATCCGCAACGACCCGAACGACTGGTGCCGCGAACACGACGATCCGCGGTACATCGTGGACCTGATCGGCCGCATCGTCCGCGTGAGCATGGAGACGATGGACATCGTCCGATCGCTTCCGGCCCTCAACGAACGTGAAGGTGCCTGACAGCTACCGTGTCTTCCCCGTCTTCCCCGTCTTCCCCGAGATCACCGTTCGCTGAGCGAGACGCGGCATCACGTCGGACCTCTGACGCGTTCGCCCGGATTACGCTCGTCTGATGCCGCCCGCACGCTGACGCAGCGGCGGCCGGACGGTATCTTGAATGACGGTTCACCCGTTCACCGTGCCGCCGCCCGACGATGCCGAACGCCCCGATCACCTACACCGTCATGCGGCGGCAGGGGCGCCCGAATTGGGAGGTGCAGTGGACCGACCCCGCGACCGGCCGCAAGAAAACCCGGTCCACCGGGCACAAGGTCAAGCGGGAGGCGGAGCGCTGGGCGTCGAAGTTCGCCGACGACCTCAACCGCGGCGCCGGCGGCCCCGTGCGGACGACGTGGGCGGACTTCCGCAAGCAGTTCTCCGACGGGCACCTCGCCCACAAGCGACCGAACACCGCCGCGAAGTACGAGACCGTCCTCGCCAGCGTCGAACGGCACCTCAACCCGAAGCTGCTGACCGCCCTCACCCCCGCCGCCTTGGACGAGTGGGCCGGCAAGATGGCCGCCGCCGGGAACAGTGCCAACACCGTCGCCACGAACCTGCGGCACCTCAAGGCGGCCCTGCGGTGGGCGCACGACCGCGGCCTGCTGGCGGCCCCGCCGAAGGTCACGGTGCCCCCCGTGGAGTCGGCCGCGAAGGGGCGACCGCTGACCGACGCGGAGTTCGACCGCCTGCTGGACGCGACCGAACCGACCGTCGGTGCCGACCGGGCGGCCGGTTGGCGGTTCCTGCTGCGGGGACTGTGGCTGTCGGGCCTGCGGATCAGCGAGGCGGCGGCGCTGACGTGGGACGACCGCGACGGCGTCCACCTCCGGCTGGGCGGCAAGTTCCCGGCGCTGTTCATCCCGGGGCGGATGCAGAAGGGGAAGCGGGACACGGTGACGCCCCTCACCCCGGATTTCGTCGCCCTGCTGGAAACCGTCCCGGCCGCGGAGCGGACCGGGTTCGTGTTCGACCTGCCACTGGACCGCGGAGGCCGGGCCGGCGGGCGGGAGGCGAGCAAGACGGTGGGCGACATCGGCCGGGCGTCCGGCGTGGCGGTGAAGCCGGGGAAGACCGCCACCGCCCACGACCTGCGGCGATCGTTCTGTTTCCGCTGGGCGCAGCGGGTGCTGCCCCAACACCTCAAGGCCCTCGCCCGGCACCGCACGATCGACACGACGCTGCGCTACTACGCCGAAGCCGACGCCGAACTCACCGCCGAAGCCGTCGCCGCCGCCGTGAAAGGGTCCGGCGTGTCCGGCGCCGCGACCTGATCGACTGCGGCGGACGAAGACCCGGATGCGTCCCTTGCTAACGATTTTGCTAACGGGCCGCCGTGCGGGCGTCGTGCGGAGAACCGTCGGACGGCGTATTTCCCTGTCATAATAGTGCCGGAGGTGGGACTCGAACCCACACTCGGGTTTCCCCGAAAAGGATTTTGAATCCTTCGCGTCTGCCATTCCGCCACTCCGGCCGGAGTGTGCCTCGCCCCTCGGACACGCGGTCCGGGGGGCGGGGTTCGCACACTCTATCCCTTGAATCGTAGGATGCCAGCCCGACGGCGCCCGCGGGGGGCCGGTCCGGAGGAACGCTCCGCGGGAGCCGGTCGGGGCGGGCGGGCGTTGCGGACGTTAGGGTGAGGGCGCCGCCCGCTCGGGCGGTCGGTCGCCCGGCAGGTCCGTCCGGGACCGAGGTCCGCGGTTCGACCCGCTCCCGCAGTCCCCGTCACGGTTGGTTCCGATGATCGCTCACGTCGCCCTGCTGGCCCTCCTGTCCCCGGCGGCGGGCGGCGGGGGAGGGACCGGCGAGCCGGCCGGCGACGAAACGGCCCGGCGGTTCGAGCGTCGGGTGGTCGCCGTGGCGGCCGCGGAGGCGCTCGACGGACGCCGGAACGCGATCGAGAACGAACTGCGAGCCCTGCGGCTCGACCCGCAGCGCCGGGCGTTCCAAGGCCCCCGCCGCGAGGGGACGAACCTGCTGGCGGTCGTCCCGCCGGCGGCGGCGGGGCCGGCGCCGGAGCGGACGCTGATGCTCGGGGCGCATCTGGACCGGGTCGAGGCGGGAACCGGGGCGGTGGACAACGCCGGCGGGTGCGCCGCCGTGCTGGAGTTGCTCGGGCGGTTTCAGGCCCGGCCGCTGACGAATCATCGCGTCGTCGGGCTCTGGTTCGATCAGGAAGAGCAGGGGTTGTTGGGCAGCCGGGCGTTCGCCGAGGCCGCCGGCGAGGCGGACGCCCCCGGGGCGGCGTCCGGGCTGCCGGATCTGTTCGTCAACTTCGACGTGTTCGCCTACGGCGAGACGCTGTGGGTGCACTACCCCACGGAGGCCGACCGGACCGCCGCCCGCCGGTTCGTGCAGGGCACGGCGGCGGCGGACGCGGCTGGGGAGGGGGGCGAACCGTTCCCGACGGTGGTGGGGTCGGTGTATCCGCCGAGCGATCACCGGTCGTTCGCGGCGGTGCGGGAGGGGGCGGAGCCGAGCTCGCGGGCCGCGGAGATGGAGGTGCTGTCGTTGAGCCTGTTGCCGCGGGAGCAGATCCTCGAAACGGTCACGTTCCTGGAGGCGATGGAGGGCGGCGGGCGGCCGACGCGGGCCGGGCTGCCGAAGATTCTGGCCCTGATTCACACCGCCAACGACACCCCCTCCGCGGTGCGACCGGCCGAGGCGGCGGCGGCGATCGACGCGGTCGAGGCCGGGCTGCGGGCGCTCGACGCCGCGGCGGGCGAGGCGGCTCCTGCGGCGAACGATCCGGCGAACGACCCGGCGAACGACTGAGCGGGGCGGTTGCCTTCCGGGGCGGCGGGGGGGACGGTGGGGGGATGGATCTCGACACGCTCCGCCGGTCCGTTCTCCGCCGGCTCGAAGCCGACCGCCGGGCCGGTCTGACGCACTTTCCAAAGGGGGAGGCGTTCGCCCTGACGCCGGTCGCAGACCTGGGGGACGCCTCTGCCGAGGACGTGCCGCCTGCCGGCGACGGCGACGCGGGGGGAACGCATGAGCGTGCGGCGGCCGCGGGGCGGTTCGCGGCGGGGATGACGCGGGACCTTGCCGCCGCGGCGGAACCGGCTCCTGCCCCGACGGCTCCGGCGCCCGCGGCGGCGCTGTTTGAGGGCGGCGCGAACGCTGGGAACGCGGAACGCTCCACCCAGCCCGTCGAGGAGCGGGCCGCGGCGCTGACCGTCCTCGAACAGACCGTCCGCGGCTGCCCCCGCTGTCCGGAGCTGGTCGCCACCCGCACCCAGACGGTCTTCGGCGCCGGCGACCCGAACGCGGCGATCCTGTTTTTGGGCGAGGCCCCCGGAGCGGACGAGGACGCGACCGGCGAGCCGTTCGTCGGCCGGGCCGGCAAGCTGCTCGACGATATTATCAAAGCCTGCCGGCTGCGGCGGGACGAGATCTATATCTGCAACGTGTTGAAGTGCCGCCCGCCGGGCAACCGCAACCCCTCGCCGGTCGAGGCGGCGAACTGTCGGGAGTATCTCGACGCCCAGATTCGCATCGTCGACCCGGACTATATCGTTTGCTGGGGGGCCGTCCCCTCGAAGGAGTTGTTGGGGACGAAACTGGGCATCGGCAAGCTGCGGAAGCAGTTCTTCCCGTACGGGCGGGCGAAGGTCGCCTGCACCTATCACCCCAGCTATCTGCTGCGGAACCCGGCGGCGAAGAAGGAGGTCTGGGCCGATCTGAAGTGGCTGTTCGCCGATATGGGCGTGACGCTATAGGTCGATTCTCCCGCAGACGGAGCGTCCCGGACCCTTCAAGGGTCCGGGACGCCGGCGTCGCCCCCGCTACGGCCGTCGGAAGAGCGTTGAAGAGCGTTATAAGGGCCCCCGGCGGGCGGCGGTCGCGTCTTGAATGAAAGCGATGAAAAGTCCGGCCTCCGCGGGCGCGAAGCGGGCGCATCCGCGAGGAACGGGAGCGTCGGCCGCCCGCGGGGCGGATTGGTTTCTCTAAGCCGCAAACCGACCGCAGGCGGGCGGGGCGGCGGGTAGTGTCGTCGGCCTCGGCAGCCGTGCGGCGACTCCGCACGCGGGTCGGGGCTGCGACGGACCGCGTCGCCCCGCTTCTCCCCACCCCGCATGGAGGTCCCCGCCGTGAACGATCGTCCCCTCTTTACTTTCGCTCCCGCCCCGGCCGCGGCGCCCGCCCCGCGTCGCGTCGAGCCGACCGTCACGGTCGAGGACGCCGCGGCCCCGCCGGGCGGCTTCGGGCTGCGTCGGTTCGGGCGCCTGGCCGGTTCCCGGGGCTGGCGGGCCGCCGGCGTCGTCGCCGCGGCCGGGTTGCTGGGGCTGGCCGCGGCCCCGCTGAGCGGCTCGCCCGCGGTCGCCGGCTGCCCCTGTGCGAACCGGGCCGCGGTCGCGGCGCCGTACGGGACGCTCGCCCCGGCCGCCGACCCGTACTTCGGCCGGTCTTCCTTCGGCCGGCCTGCGGTTCCGGCGGCGCCGGCGTACGCGGCGCCGTCCCGGGGCGCGACGGGGTGGACGGCGTCGCCCTACGGCGTGCTCGCGGCCGGCGTGCCCGCGGCCGGCGTGCCCGCGACGGCCGTTTCGGCGGGGACGGCGGGCGACGGCGGGTTCACGCCCGTGCCGCAGCGGACGGCGCCGCAGCGTTTGGCCCGGGTGGCGGCGGCGCCGACCCGGCGGCAGGACGACGCCGAGCGGGCGCCCCTCACCGCCCCGCGGCCGGGCGACCCGGCGCCGCCGCGGCCGGCGGACGGGCTCGTCGGGGAGGAACCCGCCGGCGCCGTGCCGCCCCCGTCCGAGGACGCGATGCCGCCGCGTCCCGAGGCCGCGGACCCCTCGTTCGGCCTGACGGGGACCGACGCCCCGGCGGACGCCGCCGCCCCGGCGCAACCGCAGGGCGGGGCGGAGCTGCCGACGGACCCGGAGGCGATCGAGGCGCCGGAGCCGATCCGGATCGACGCCGCCAAGGGCGGGCCGGAGGGGGACGCGTCGGCGGACCGCGTGCCGCTGAGCCCGCCGTCGCTGCCGGGTCTGCGGAATCCGCTGCCCAGTCCGTACGGGGCGCCGCAGGACGGCTTGTCGCTCGACGCCGAGCCGACGGCGCCGGCCGATCCGTTCGCCCCGACCGGGCCGGACGTGGTCGAGTCCGCCCCGCAGCGGGCGTACGCCCTGCCGCCGCAGGCCGAACCCAGCGTTCGCCCGCTGCCGGCGGCGGCGGGCTACGGCGCCGGCTCGCATGGTTACGGCCCCACGCCGAGCTACGCCACGGCGGCCTTCGCCCCGGCTCACGCCGGCGTCGCGGGGTACGGCGTGCCCGGCTACGCCCTCGGGGGCGACGGGCCGCTCGGGGACGGCGTCGGCGGGGCCTTCGGTCCCTACGGCGGACCGCACTTCGGCGGCGGCGCCTGCGGGTGCGGCGGCGGGTACGAACCCTGCGGCGTCGGGTGCGAGCCCTGCGGCGGCGGCCACGGTCGGCTCGGGCTTGGGCTTGGGTTCTGCGGGGGACTCGTGCCGGACTCGGGCTGCTGCGGGGCCGATTTGGGGTGGTGCGGCGGCTACGGCGCCGGCTGGGGCGGCTACGGGCCGGGGTGGGGCGGCCCCGGGGCGTTCGGGCCGTTCTGAACCGCCGGATCGCGGCGCCCCGGAGGAGGGAGGGGGCTGTACGGGGCGTCGGGCGGCGTTAGAGTGCGGCTCATGGCCTCCCCGCCCTCCGACCCGTCGGAACCCGCCGGCTCCCCCGGGGAGCCGGATCGTCCCCGCTCCGAATCGTCGGAGCGGGACCGTTCCAAGACGAGTCGCCCCTCCCGCGGCCGGGCCGACCGGGACGCCCCCCGGCGGGAGGAGCGGGACGAACGGGACGTTCCCGGCGACGACGAACCCGGCGGCGGGTCGCTCCGCGGTCGCATCCTCGTCGCCGGGCGCCACCTGCGGGACCCGAACTTCTACCGCACGCTGGTTCTGCTCGTGGAGCACGGCGAGGACGGCGCCTTCGGGCTGGTCGTCAACCGGCCCACGGACACCACCGTCCGGCGGGCCCTCTCCGGTCACCTGGAGGTGGAGGAGGGCGCCGACTCGGTGTTCTCCGGCGGGCCGGTCGAGCCGGCCGCCCTGTTCGTGCTGCACAACAGCGTGGAGTTCGCCGAGGGGGAACTGCCGGTCTGCTCCGGCCTGTTCGTCGGCAACAGCCGGGAGGCGTTCGAGGGGCTGGTCAACGCCGTGGACGCCGGCGACGAGGAGACCCGCTACCGGGTGTTCTCCGGCTGCTCCGGCTGGGGGCCGGGCCAGTTGGAGCAGGAACTCGCCCGGGCCGACTGGCGGGTCGTGGACGCCGACGCGGTCCTCGACGGCCCCGCCGACCCGATCTTCGGCCCGGACCCGTACGGGGCCTGGGAGGAAGTGGACCGCCTCTCCGCCCGGCCCCCGCTGGACGGGCTGGACGGCAGCAATTTTCGGATGAATTAAAGAGGACGTGAGCCCGGAGCGCAAGCTCCGGCGGTGCGTCGGAATCGGAACGCGCTCGCTTCGCTCGTCGGCCGGAGCTTGCGCTCCGGGCTCACCGGGCCTTTACCCGCCGAAGCAGAACCACTGTCCGTTCGGGCCCTCGGTGCCGATGACGAGCACCGTGGCGCCGTCCGGGCCGCCGACCGCGGGGCTGGCGACGATGCCTTTGCGGAGGTTTTGCGACCAGACCTCCGTGCCGTCGGCGGCGTTCAGACAGTGCAGCGTGCGGTCGCCGCCGCCGAACCAGACGCGCTCGTTCCCCGTGCCGACGCCCGTGACGACCGGGCTGCTCTCGCTGGCGGCCCGCAGCAGGAACTCCCAGACCTGCTGGCCGGTCTTGCGGTCGAGGGCCTTGGCGACCTTGTCGCCGCCGGTGACGAACACCCGGTCGGCCGTCGCCGCGGCGCTGGACTTGTATTCGAACTGCCCGTCCGGCTCCGCCCGCCAGACGACGGCCTCGGCCTCCGGCACGTCCGCCCCGGGGACGGTCTCGGAGGAGGCGTCCACCGCCAGCACGTCGCCGGCGTAGGTGCCGAAGTAGACCGTGCCGTCCACCGCCGCGGGGGAGGCGATGAGGTAGGTGCCGATTTCCACGTCCAGCGTGACCGAACCGTCGGCAATTTCCGCCCCGCGGAGGTGCTCGTCGCAGCCGGCGATGAAGGTGCGGGCGGCGCCGTCCGGACCGGGCATGACGGCGGGGGTGCAGTGCACGCGGCCCTGCGTTTCCAGTTCCCACCGCAGCTGGCCGTCCTCCGCGGACAGGCAGTACAGCTTGGCGTCGTAGGAGCCGAACAGCACGACGGGCAGCGCCTCGCCGTTCTCCCCGGGGATCGTCGTGGGGGTCGGGCTGCTGATGATCTCGGCGCCGGTCTCGAAGGTCCACAGCGGCTTGCCGGTCGCCGCGTCGACGGCGTGCAGGTAGCCGTCTTCGTCGCCCAGATAGACCCGCCCGTCGGCCACCGCCGGGGAGCTGAGGAACCCGGGGCGGAACTTGCCGACTTCCTCCGTCTGATAGGTCCAGATCGGCTCGCCGGTCTTGATGTCCCGGCAGTGCAGCGTGCCGGAGAGGCCGGCGGTGTAGACGCGGTCGCCGACGATCGCCGCGGTGGCGGCGACGCCGTCCGGGGCGTCGGCGGTCCAGAGCAGCTTCGGGGCGTCGGGGAGCGTGTCCGTCGTCGTCCCGGTGAGCTGCGGGTTGCCGCGGAAGGAGGGCCAGTCCGCCCCGGCGGCGGACGCGGCGAGCAGGCAACCGGCGGCCAGGCCGGCGGCGAGGCGGGCGGTCAGAACGCGCATCGGTAGAGCCCTTCGAGGTCGGCGGCGGTGACGGGGCGGGGGTTGAAGCCGGCGGTCCACTGTTCGGCGGCCAGTTCGGCGAGCTGCGGCAGGTCGTCCGCGGAGGCCCCCGCCCGGCCCAGCCCGCCGCTGACGCCGGCGGAGGGCAGCAGGCCGTCGAGGAACTCCGCCAGCGCCGCCGCCGAGGGGGTCAGACCCCCCGCGGCGGCGAGATCCTCGTAGATCGCCCGGACGGCGGGGTCGGCGGCGTTAAACCGAACCACGTGCGGCAGCATCCGCCCCACGGCGACGCCGTGCGTGGTGCCGTACTTGGCCGTCAGCGGGTTCGCCAGGGCGTGGGCGGCGCCGAGCATGCTCAGTTCGATCGCCGCCCCGGCCAGGTGGGCGCCCAGCAGCATCGCGGCGCGGTCCTCCGCCGTCGCCGCCCCGGACAGGTACGGACGCACGCTGCGGGCCAACAGGGAG
This sequence comes from Alienimonas sp. DA493, assembly GCF_043951915.1. Lineage (NCBI taxonomy): Bacteria > Pseudomonadati > Planctomycetota > Planctomycetia > Planctomycetales > Planctomycetaceae > Alienimonas > Alienimonas sp. DA493. The sequence goes on from NZ_JBINJD010000036.1 coordinate 21,057, forward strand.
AACGCTTTGCGGGCGAACATGCCGCTGAGTTCCCCCCGCACCCGGCAGGCGGCGGTCTCGACGGCGTGGGAGACGGCGTCGATCGCCACCGGGGCGGCGACCTTGGCGGGCACGGTGGCGATCACGTCCGGGTCCAGCAGCGCCGCCCGGAAGGCCGCCCGGCCGTCGCCGCAGGCCATCTTGATGTGCGTTTCGTCGTCGGCGATGAGGGCGAAGGACTGGGCCTCGCTGCCGGTGCCGGCCGTCGTGGGCACGCCGACGCTGGGCAGGAACGTGCCGCGGCCCTTGCCGACGCCGTGGTAGTCCCGCATCGCCCCGCCGCCGGCCAGCAAGAAGTTCGCCCCCTTGGCCACGTCCATCGCGCTGCCCCCGCCCAAGCCGATCAGCAGGTCGGCCCGATGATCGCGGGCCGCGGCGACCGCGGCGGCGACGTCCGCGGTCGTCGGGTTGGCTCGCACCTCCTCGAACACCGACGTCTCCACGCCGACGGCCCGCAGCGCCTCGGCCCCCGCGGCGGCGTGGCCGGCGGCGACGACGCCGGGGTCGGTCACCACCAGCGCCCGCTTGCCCAGCGGGGCCTCCCCGGAGGCGGCGGGCGGCGCGACGAGTTCGCCCAGCCGGGTCAAACTGCCGGGGCCGAACAGCACCCGGGTGCGGGGGCGCCAATCAAATCCCGGACCCTCGGCGAAACGGGCGTCGGGCGCGGCGTCAGACACGGCGGGGGGCGCTCGGGGCGGGCGGGGCAGGGCGGCGATCGTCCGCCGGCGGGACCGAATGGTAGTCCGCCGGGGGGCGACCTTCGACCGGGGGACTTCCCCAACCTGCCGACCGCCGCCGCCCCGCGGGGGCGGACCGGCGGCCCGTCACTGCCGCGCCCCCTTTTTCTTGCCGACGCCGGCGTACTCCTTCATCCGGTCCACGTACCCGCCGTGGCTGAAGTCGCACGCCGCGATCGCCTCCGCGTAGGGCTCGAAGCCCTCGCCGATCCAATCGATCACGTTGAGGACCTTCAGCGAGGCGTAGCTGTCCTCCCGCAGCAGTTCCTTCCAGCAGGCCTGAGCCGCGTCCCGCTCGCCGGCCCGAAACAGGATCCACGCGGCCATCGTCCGGACGTGGTGCGATTCGTCGTCGAGGAGGCCCCGGATCGCCTCGAGATCGACGGCGCCCGCGTCCCGCTCCTGCACCCGGAAGCAGCCCACCGTCGCCCAGTACCGCTGGCCGAGGTCGTCGGACGAGAGTTTCTCGGTCAGCGCCGGCAGGTCCGCCGGGGTGGCGGCGAGGGCGGCCGCGGACGCCGCCTGCAGCGCCGGCACGTCGTAGCGCTGCGGGTCGCGGACGAATTCGAAGATCGTCAGCCCGGCGTCGTCGGCGAGGCGGACGACCTCGCTCTCCGGCAACAGGCCGGAGTCGTGGATCTCCCGCTGCCACTCGTCCAGCGCGGCGCTCATCCGCTCCACCTCGGCGGCGTATTTCGGGTCGTCCGCCAAGTTGTGGACGTTGTCCGGGTCGGCCTCGGTATCGTACAGCTCGTGCCGGGGTTTCGTGCCGAAGAACCGGCCGGTGATCTCGTTCGTCCGGCCCGCCCGGTGGTGCTCCTCCCAGGCCCGGGTCGCCTCCATGTTCCACAGATAATTGAGATGCTGACCCCAGGGGGCGTAGGGCATGTAGTTGCGGATATAGAGGAACTTCCGGTCGCGGATCGCCCGGACGTTGTCGCAGCGTTCGTCCATGCGGGCCCGGAAGCTGACGTGATCGTCCCGCGTTTCCTTGTCCGGCCCGAGGAAGACCTTGCCCTGCAGATAGTCCGGCGTTTCGGCCCCGCAGAGGGAGAGCCAGGTCTTCGGCATATCAACGAACGAGACGATGTCCTCCACCGGCCGCCCCGGTTCGCCCGGCCGGAGCTGTTTGTACTTCTCCGGAATGCGGACGATCAGCGGGCAGTGCGTGCCGCTGTCGAACAGGAACCGCTTGCTGCGGGCGATCACGCCGCCGTGGTCGGAGTTATAAACCACGATCGTGTTCTCCGCCAAACCGCTCTCCTCCAACTGCTTCAACGCCGCCCCGATGTCGGCGTCCATCTTCTTCACCTGGTCGTGGTAGTGGGCGTAGTTCTGGCGGATGACCGGGATGTCGGGATGATATTCCGCCACCCGCACGTTTTCCGGGCTGTGCGTCGTCTTGGTGACGTCTCCGAAGGCCTTCGATTCGTGGGACTTGGTCGTGTTGAGGACCATGAAGAACGGCTGCTGTTTTTTGAGCGTCTTCCAGTCCATTTTATTCGTGTCCCACGCTTCGCCGTCCGGCCGGCCGCCGATGTTGTAGTCGGTCTTCCGGGCGTTGCCGACGTAGTAACCGGCCTTCTTCAACAGGTCCGGGTAATAGGCGATGCGATCGTGGGGGATCGGATAGCGGCTCCGCATGTTGTGCGTGCCCATGGAGAGGGCGTGCATCCCCGTGATCCAGGTGCTGCGGGCCGGGGCGCAGACCGGGGCGTTGGCGAAGCAGTACGGGTAGCGGTGCCCCTCGGCGGCAAGCGCATCGATGTGCGGGGTGTCCGCGTGCGGATTGCCGTAGCAGCCGATCCAGTCGACGCTGTTGTCCTCGCTGGTGAGCCAGAGAATGTTCGGTCGCTCGTCCGCGGCGTCGTTCGCGGCCTCGGCGGCCAGGCCCGTCCCGTTCCATCCGAGGAGGAGCAGGGCGACGAGGGAACCGAGCCGGAACCGCGGGGCGGGGAAGCGATCGGGGGCGGGCGTCATGGCGGCGGGGCGAGCGAGGCGGACGGCGTGGCGTTCGTGGATGCGTACCCTACGGGAACGCTCAGCGGTTCTCCCGCGTCGCCGGACCCTCATCCCCGCGGGTGGTGCCTGGCGTGAACCGCCTTCAGTCGGGTGTGCTCCACGTGGGTATACACCTGCGTGGTGCGAATGCTGGCGTGGCCGAGCAGCTCCTGGAGCGCCCGCAGATCGGCCCCGCCGGCGAGCATGTGCGTGGCGAAACTGTGCCGCAGCGTGTGCGGGCTGACCTTCGAACTGCACCCGGCGAGGGCGGCGTATTTTTTCACCAGGTCCCAGACGGTCGCCCGGGTCAGGGCCCGGCCGGTGCGGGAGAGCAGCAGCGGGGCGCCCTCGCCGGAGACGCTCGGCCGGTCGCGGGCCAGCAGGGGGCGGGCGTCGGCGAGGTACGCCTCCAGGGCCGCCCGGCAGCGGGGGTTCAGGCCGACGACCCGCTCCTTGTTCCCCTTGCCCAGGCAGCGGGCCCAGCCGCCGCCCAGCCGCACGTCGGCGACCTTCAGACCCACCACCTCGCTGGCCCGGCAACCGGTGGCGTACAGCAGGGCCAGCGTCGCCCGGTCGCGGACGACCAGCGCCCGCTCATTCTCCCCGGCGCCGGCGGGGGCCTGGGGGGCGTCGAGGAACGCCTCCACCTTCTGCGGGCTGAGCACGGCCGGCAGGCGGTCCCAGAGTTTGGGGGAATCGAGCAGTTCCGCGGGGTTCTCCGTCGCGGCCCCCTCCAGCACGAGGTAGCGGAAGAACTGCTTGAGCGACACGAGGTGCCGCCCCACCGTCGAGGGGGCGTACCCGGCGTGGGTCAGGTCGGCCTGATAGTCGAGCAGAAACTCGAGCGTGACCGCGTTCGGCCCGACGTTCCGCGACGGCTGCGCCTTCACCCAATCCAGAAAGCGGTTCAGGTCGCGGACGTACGCCGCGACGCTGTTCGCCGCCATGCCGCACTCCGCCTTCAGATAGGTCTGAAAACCTAACGCGTGCGCCGCCAGCCCCGGCGCCGCCTGGGCCGCGGCGAACCGACTGCCGGCCTTCGGTTTAAAACGCGGGGGCATCGGACTCAGGGGGAAGGGGCGAGGCGTAAGGCGTAAGTAGAATTCTGATCGACCGGCTCAAGACTTACGCCTTACGCCTTTCCCCTTTCCCCTCCTCACCCCACCGGCTGCAGCGGGGCCTTGCTGGCGACGAAGGTCTTCGGGCTGTCGCCGTCCTCGAACAGCACGCTGACGCGGCGGTTGCGGGCGCTGCCGTCGCTGTGGGTCACCGTGCCCAGTCCGTACCGCGGGTGGCGGACGGTCTGGCCGACCTGGAACCCCAGCGGGATCTCCGCCCCGCTGGTCTCGCCGTTCAGCAGGCCGGCGGCGGTGGTGAGCCGCAGTTTATTCTGGGTGAGCGAGCCGACGTTCGCGGGGCGTTCCGTCTGGTCCGGCGGTTCGTCCGCGTCGGTTTGGGGGTGTTCCCACTCGGGGACGTCGTGGTCAGCCGGCTCCTGCGAGAAGTCTTCGAAGTCGTAGCTGCGAGAGCCCCATTCGTCGCCGCCGCTGCGGTCGTCGAGGTCCAGCGTCATCTCCGTGAGGAAGTCGCTGGGCACGCAGTGCTGCGGACGGCCGCGGACCTCCCGCTTGCGGGCGTGGGTGACGGTGAGTTTTTTCATCGCTCGGGTCACGCCGACGAACATCAGCCGGCGTTCCTCCTCAATTTCGCGGCCGTCGTGCGACCGCAGGCTGCGTTCGTGCGGCAATAAGTTCTGCTCCACGCCGACGACGTACACGACCGGGAACTCCAGCCCCTTCGCCGCGTGCAGCGTCATTAAGGTCACCTGCCCGCTTTCCGGCTCGACGGTGTCGGCGTCCGCGAGCAGGGCGGTGGTCTCTAAAAAGCCGTCGAGCGAGCCGGCGCCCTGTTGGTCGTGGTCGTACTGGGCGGCGGCGGTGACGAGTTCGTCGGCGTTGGCCAGCCGCTGCATCTCCTCCTCGTCCCCCTCCGCCCAGGCTTTCGCCAGCCCGCTTTCGTCCAACACGGCCCGCACCAGCGGGGCGACCGGGCCGTGGGCCTTCTCGCTGAGGGAATCAATTAATTTGGCGAACTTTCCGACCAGCGTGGCGGCCCGCTTGCTGACCCCGCTGGCCTCGCCGGCCCGGCGGGCGGCTTCGAGCATGTCGAGGCCGTTCGCGTCCGCGAAGTTCAACACCCGTCGCTGGGTCGTGGCGCCGATCCCCCGCTTCGGTTTATTGACCGCCCGGGCGAAGGCGACGCGGTCGTCCGGGTTCGCCAACAACCGCAGATAGGCCAGCGTGTCCTTGACCTCCATCCGGTCGTAGAACGCCGTGCCCGCGGCGACCTGATAGGGGACCCCCCGGCGGCTCAGCGCCAGTTCCAGTTCCCGGGAGAGCGCGTTGACCCGATAAAAGATCGCCACGTCCGCCGGTTTGTATTTGCCGGCGTGGGCGGCGTCGTGGATCTCCTCGGCGATTAAATCCGCCTCGTGCCGGCCGTCGCGGCAATACAGCCGCCGCGGGGCCTCGCCCTCCTCGCCCACGCCGATCAGCTTCTTCGCCTTCCGGTGAACGTTGTTGGCGATCAATTCGTCCGCGGCGAACAGAATCGCCCCGGTGCTGCGGAAGTTTTCCTCCAGCCGGATCGCCTTCGCCCCGGGATAGTCCCGCTCAAATCGCAGGATGTTTTCAATTCTCGCCCCCCGCCAGCCGTAGATGCTCTGGTCCGGGTCGCCGGTCGCGCAGAGGTTCGGGTGGTCCTGCGAGAGGGCCTTCACCAATTGATACTGGGCGAGGTTCGTGTCCTGATATTCGTCGACGAGAATGAACCGGTGCCGGTCGTCCAAATGTTCCCGCAGTTCGGGGCTGTCCTCTAATAACGTGACGGCGTGGAGTAATAAATCGTCGAAGTCGACGGCGTTGCTGTCCAGCAGCGCCTTCTGATAAGCCGGATAGACCTTCGCGAGGACGGCTTCGATGTGGTCGCCGACCTCGTGTTCGAACTTCAGCCGGAACCGCTCCGCGGTCAGCATTTCGTTCTTGGCCCGGCCGATGCGGTGCAATAACTGGCCGGGCGGGTAGGCGGCGGCGTCGACGTCCTTTTCGCTGAGCACCCGCCGCAACAGCGCCGTCTGATCGGCGGTGTCGTAGATGCTAAAATTTTCCTTCAGCCCGATCGCCTGCCCGTACCTCCGCAGCAGCCGGGAGCAGAAGCGGTGGAAGGTGCTGACCCAGACGCGGGTGCCGGGCAGCAGGGCGGCGACGCGGTCGGCCATCTCGCCGGCCGCCTTGTTGGTAAAGGTGATCGCGAGGATCTGCCGCGGGTCGACGCCCCGCTCGACCAGCCGGGCGATGCGGCGGGTGATGACCCGCGTCTTGCCCGACCCCGGCCCGGCCAGCACCAAGAGCGGCCCCCGGAAGTGCTCTACCGCGGCCCGCTGGGCCGGGGTGAGGTCGTCCGGCGCTTCTTTCCCCTCGATCCCGGCGGCGGCCCGGGAGTGATCGGCGGAGAGGGCTTCGGGCGACGGCTGCGGCGGCCGCGGTCGGGGGGGGCGGGGCATGGGGATCTCGCTGCTGAACGTCCGTGCGGGAGGCGGATGGTACGGCGGCGGCCCGCTTCCCCCAAGCCGGGTGCGGCGTCGCCCCCGTGCGGCGTCCCATGCGCTCACGCCGGACGCGGATGAGCATGGAGAGCGAAGCGGCTTCGCTGGCGACGGCCGGGTGTCGCTCGCATGTTCACCCCGCTCCGCGGCGCCCGGCGTTCGTTTCGCTCTCGTCCCGCTCCAAGTCAATAGCCGCCGAAATGCGACGCGAACTCCTGCTCCAAGACTTGGCCGAAGTGAACGCCGAGTGCGATCGGCTCCTTCGCTCCGGCTACGTCCGGCACGGCAACTGGACGCTCGGGCAGATCTGTCGGCACCTGAAATTAACGATCGACGCGAACGTCGACGGGTACCCTTGGTGGATGACCGCCCTCGGCTTGCCCCTTCGGCCGATCCTGCGACGCGTGATGTTGCCGCGGCTTCTCCGCGGGCGGTCCCCCAGCGGGATCAAGACCGCAGCCCGCTTCGTCCCGCCGGCGGGGTTGGACGACGCGGCCGAGGTCGCGTCGTTCAAAGAGTGCGTGGACCGCTACCGGACGCGCCGCGACCGCCTCCACCCGCACCCGGGATTCGGGGGGCTGACGCCGGAGACGTTCGACCGTTTTCACGCGGCCCACGCCGCGCATCACCTCAGTTTTCTGGACGTGAAGCCGTCGTGAGTCGCGGGGCGCCCTGCTCTTACGCAGCAGACGGGTGAGCATGGAGCGCGACGCCGACGGCCTGTTGCGGGGGCGGGCGTCGCTCCGCATGCTCACCCCGTCCGGCTCCGCCGCCGCTCCGCCGGCCGGTGAGAGCATGGCACACAGAACAATGCCACCCGCCCGGTTATTTGTCCGGTTCTTATGCAAATTCGATCTGTTGGGCTTTCGTAGCCGCTTGGCTAACGATCTTCTTGATGCTCTTTAGCAGGTCGCCGAATGAACTTGCCTCGCATACGACAAATTGGGTGAATCGCGAATGCAAAGCAAACCTCTCAGCGCCTGTGAGAGCATCGCGAACTCTTGAGGGCAGGCTGAAGTCGTGCTCCCCTGCTGCACTCCGCGCAGCATCAATCTTACACAACGTAGTTGCGCTGACCGAATGGATGGAGCTGCAAGCGCGTTCGCAGTGTCGCTCGAAATCTGGCCCGTAGTCTACGTACGTGACTAACCATGGCACCCGCCGCCCGAGGTCTTCAGGCCCTTTCGCAGAATTTACGGATCCGGACGAGAACCCTTTTCTCGCCACATACACTTCCGCATTCGTAACCAAGATTGGGCAGTAGAAGTATGGCAAGCTCTCTTCTGCTGTGGGGGCGATGCTCCAAGCTGAGCACGAACTCACCAGGCGGGGAAGGGCATACTGAAGCTGCGTCAATCCGTGTCGAATCTTGCAGTCCGTTACGCCTCCTTCATGCGAATCTATCTCGACGCCTTTAGCACACAAGTCTAAATTCTCGTCAAACGCTACAGTCGCATTTGGGCTCAAGATTCGCATGGAGAACTCGTCGGCGGCACGTATGGTTTGGCCGAGAGTGAATGGTGAGTAGTCGGGACGGTTTGGGTCAGGCAGGAACAGCCAGTTGATGCCAGGTCTTCTATGTTTGCACTCGACAAGAAGGTGAAGATCAGACGACATGCGATTTTCATCTGTGAACGGCGTCGTTGCTGTTGCATGTATATCGACCGAGAAATCTTTTCTTTGGCCTGCGTCTTCCCTTTCGTATGTGTAGTCGACAGTGGTGGAAAAGCCTGTGCGGACCAACCGCTTCGCCATCTCGAATTCAAGGGGGAGGCTCGATGAAGCGAGCTTCGCCTTCCACTTGTCGGATTAAGTAATTGCCATGAGATGCGTGAGCTTCGTTTGGTGTAGCTATACCCTGCTGTATTCCCTCCTAATAGGTGGCACCCCGTGTGGGGCGTCTACCAGCCAGTCCGCACTGCGGAGGCCATAGCTCCTCACCCGTCCGTCACGCAGCCGTGGCTGGCGTCGGAGACGAGTTTGACGTACTTGCCCAGCGTGCCGCGGGTGGCGCGGGGCGGGGGGAGGGGGAAGTCGGCCTTCCGCTGGGCCAGTTCCTCGTCGGAGAGGTCCACCGTCAGGCTGTTCGATTCGGCGTCGACGGTGACGGTTTCGCCGTCGCGGATCAGGCCGATGGGGCCGCCGACATGGGCCTCCGGGGTCACGTGGCCGACGATGAAGCCGTGGGAGCCACCGGAGAAACGGCCGTCGGTGACCATCGCCACGTCGTTGCCCAGGCCGGCGCCGACGATGGCGCTGGTGGGGGTCAGCATCTCCGGCATCCCCGGGCCGCCGACCGGGCCTTCGTGGCGGATCACCACCACGTCCCCCTTCTGAATCTTGCCCGCCTCCAGCCCGGCGAGCATGTCTTCCTCGCTGTTAAAGCAGCGGGCCGGGCCGCTGAACCGCAGGCCCTCCTTGCCGGTGATCTTGGCGACGGCGCCGCCGGGGGCGAGGTTGCCTTTGAGCACCCGCAGGTGGCCGGTCGGTTTGATGGGATTGTCGACCGGGCGGATAATCTGCTGGCCCTCGATCAGGTCCGGCAGGTCGGCGACGTTTTCGGCGAGGGTTTTGCCGGTGACGGTGGGGCGGGAGCCGTCCATCAGGCCGGCGGCGATCAGCCGCTTCATGACCGCCGGGGTGCCGCCGACGGCGTGCAGGTCGCTCATCACGTACTTGCCGGACGGTTTGAGGTCGGCGAGGTACGGGGTGCGGTCGGAGACGGCGGCGATGTCGTCCAGGGTGAACTCCACGTTCGCGGCGTGGGCCATCGCGAGCAGGTGCAGCACCGCGTTCGTGCTGCCGCCGAGGGCGGTGACGAGGGCCACGGCGTTCTCGAAGCTGGTTTTATCGAGCAGGTCGGAGGGTTTGCGGTCGGCTTCGAGACAGTCCTTCAACACTTCGCCGACGGCCCGGCACTCCTGCACCTTGCCGGGGTCGGTGGCGGGGATCGAACTGCTGTAGGGCAGGCTGAGGCCGAGGGCTTCGATCGCGCAGGCCATCGTGTTGGCGGTGTACATGCCGCCGCAGGCGCCGGCGCCGGGGCAGCTGTTGGCGACGATCTCCTGCCGTTCGGCCTCGGTGATGCTGCCGGCGATCGCCTGGCCGTAGCTCTGGAAGGCGGAGACGATGTCCAGCTTGTCGCCTTCTTCCTCGGCGCCGTCGTTCTGCTGGGCGTCGGGGACGAGGTTTTCGTTCTTCATCCCGCCGGGGGCGGCCGGGGTGCGGCCGGGGCGGCAGCCGGGCTGGATCGTGCCGCCGTAGACCATGATCGACGGCCGGTCGAGCCGGCACATCGCGATCACGGCGCCGGGCATGTTCTTGTCGCAGCCGGGGAGCGTCACGAGGCCGTCGTACCACTGGGCGGCGACGATCGTCTCGATGCTGTCGGCGATTAGGTCGCGGCTCTGGAGGGAGTAGCTCATCCCCTCCGTGCCCATGCTGATGCCGTCGGAGACGCCGATCGTGTTGAACCGCATCCCCACCAGCCCGGCGGCGGTCAGGCCGGTTTTGACCTCCGCGGCCAGATCGAGGAGGTGCATATTGCAGGTGTTCCCCTCGTACCAGACGCTGCCGACGCCCACCTGGGGCTTCTTCAGGTCGTCCAGCGTCAGGCCGGTGCCGAGCAGCATCGCCTGGCTGGCCCCCTGGCTTTTGGGGGCGGTGATGCGGGCGGAATACCGGTTCGGCCCGCCGGCGGCGGCGGGCTGGGGGCGGTGCGGGGGGAGGGAGGCGGCGGAATCAGACATGCGCGGGAGTGTGCCCGGGGACGGGGCGGAAAGGCTAGCGAACGTCGGCCGGACGCCCGCCGCGGCGGCGGGGTTCGCCGACACGGCCGGGTTCAGGGCGCCGGCTTGGCCAGCAGGCCCGGCCGCCAGCGGTCCGGTTCGGTCAGCAGGCGGGGCTCGTTGAAGACGGTTTGCTCGTCGCCCTGCCGTTTCATCCAGGCGCTCAGCCGGAGGGAGAGGTCGTCGCGCACGCCGGCGGCGGCCGGGCCGACGGGATCGGCGAGGAGGTTGTGCTGCTCCAGCGGGTCCGTCTCCAAGTCGTACAGTTCCTCCGCCGGCCGGTCGTAGTGTCGGCGGACGACCCCCGCGGCGGCGGGATCGGTCTGCGCCCGCTCGACCCATTCGAGCCAGTAGTCGCCGGAGGTTTTGCGGACCAGCAGGTCGATGTGCGTGGTGAAGGCGTATTCGGGGTGCAGGTTGCGGATGTACTTCCAGCGCGGGGTGCGAATCGACCGCGTCGGGTAGACGTTGAACTCCCGGTCGCCGCTGTGCGTGGTGAAGATCGCCGCCCGGTGCACGTCGCCGAGGGGCGGTTCCGAAGCGACCAGCAGGTCGGCGAAGGAGTAACCGTCCAGCCCGGCCGGGGCCTCGCCGCCGGCGAGTTCGATCAGCGTCGGCAGCAGGTCGACCCAACTGACCAGCGCCTCCGACGTGGTTCCCGCGGCGACCCGCCCCGGCCAGCTGACGATCAGCGGGACGCGGACGCCGTCGTCGTACAGGGTGAACTTGCCGAACGGCCACTGGGCGCCGTGGTCGCTGGTGTAGGCGACCAGCGGGTCCGGCCGCAGATGTTCCGCGGCGAGCCTCCGCAGTTCGCCGAGGAAGGCGTCGAGTTCCTTCACTTCCTGCTGGTAGCGGGCCCGCTGGACGCGGGTTTGCGGGGTGTCGAGGAAGGTCGCCGGCAGCGTGATCTCCGCCGGGTCGTAGGACGTCTCCTCCGGCCAGCCGACGTGCGGGTTGCTGATGCCGACGAACAGGCAGAGCGGCTTGTCCGAGGTGCGGTTCCGCAGGTATTCGGTGACGTTCTTCCGCAGCGGCTTGAGGTCCTTCGCCAGATTGAACGTGTCGAAGCCGTAGTCCTTCGCCGAGCGGCCGTGGGCCACCTTGCCGAACGCGGCGACCTCGTAGCCCAGCGACCGCAACACCGTCGGCAGCTTGGTCACGTCCTCCCGCGGGAAGCTGTGGTTCTCCTCGGCCCCGTTGCGGGCGGGCATCAGGCCGGTCAGCAGGGCGGCCCGGCTGGGGGCGCAGGTGGGCGAGGCGACGAAGGCGTTGGAGAAGGTCATGCCGTCCGCCGCCAGGGCCTCCAGGTGCGGCGTCTCCATCAGGCCGCCCTCGTACACGCTGCAGTCCCGGCGGGAGTGGTCGTCGGCGAGGTAGATCAGCATGTCCGGCCGCTCCGCCGCGGCGGCCGAACCGAGCAGCGTCAGCAGGACGAACGCGGCGCCCCGCAAATCGGAGAGGAACGAACGGGGCATGCCGGGGCGGGCCGTCGGAGGATCGATCGGAGACGGCGAATGTAAGCCGTCTGTCGCCCGGCCGCGACGCGCCGGGTATGGTGCGGGCGGCTCGCGATTCGATTCTCCGGACGAAGTTCGCCGATGTCGCTGCCCCGCCGTTCGCTGCTCGCCGCCGCCCCGCTGGCCGCCCTGGGGGCGGCGTCGCCGAGCGTGCGTCCGTCCCCGGCGAAACCGCCAGCGAACGCCGGCCCCGCCCCCGGCTTCCGGGGGAAGGCGGTCGCCAGCGCCAACGGGCTCGAAGCGGTCAAACTTTCCGTAACGCGAATGGGGGCGGGCGCCGACCCGCTGGCGGCGGCGATCGAGGGCGTGGGGCTGGTGGAGGCCGACCCGGAGGACCTCACCGTCGGTCTGGGCGGGTTGCCGAACGAAGACGGCGTGGTCGAACTCGACGCCGCCGTGATGCACGGCCCCACGCACACCGCCGGGGCCGTCGCCAGTTTGCGGGGCGTCATGCACCCGGCCCGGATCGCGGAGCTGGTCCGCACGCGGACCGATCACGTGCTACTGGTCGGGGAGGGCGCCCGCCGTTTCGCCACGGCCCACGGGTTCAAGGAGGAGGACCTGCTCACCGACCGGGCCCGGCGGCTGTGGTTGAGGTGGAAGGAGGAACTCTCCGCCGACGACGACTGGCTGCCCGCCCCCGCCGACCCGGCCGACGCCGCCGCTCTGCGGAAGTGCTGCGACGACAGCCCGCAACTCGCCCGGGCGCTGCGGGCCGGCCGCACGCCGCGGCCGACGGGGACGATTCACCTTTCGGCGATCAACGCCGCCGGCGAGTTGGGCTGCACGACGACGACCAGCGGGCTGGCCTTCAAGATTCCCGGCCGGGTGGGCGACTCGCCGATCGTCGGGGCGGGGTTGTACTGCGAAGCCGGCGTCGGCAGCGCCGGCAGCACGGGGCGGGGCGAGGCGAACCTGCAGAACCTCTGCTCCTTCGCCGCGGTCGAACTGATGCGGGGCGGGATGAGCCCGGCGGAGGCGGGGCTGGAGGTTCTGAAACGCGTTGCCGCGACGACGCCGGACCGGTTGCGGGACGAGCAGGGCCGGCCGACTTTCGGGCTGAAGTTCTACCTTCTGTCGGCGGACGGCCGGCACGCGGGGGCCTCGATGTGGGGCCCGGCGGAGTTCGCCGTCGCCGACGACCCGGCCGCCCCCGACGGCGGCGCCCGACTGGAGCGGTGCGTCGCGCTCTACGATCGGGCCTGAGCGATCCCCGACCCTCCGCCCTGACCCCCTCCGCGTCCCGATCACGCTCCCACCGTTCCGCGGGGGCGTTACACTGAGGGGCCGCGCGGGGCTCCCCGCATTCCTCTCACTGCGTCCGCCGTGGCCTGGTTCCTCTCCAAAAAGCCGTCCGGGCCGGCGAAGACGGTCAAAGAGCTGGCCAAACGGCTGACCGACGGCGGCCTGATCGAACAAAAGCAGTTCGACGTCGCCCTCTCCTCGGTGCCCGCCTCCAAGCGGACGCCGGAGGCGCTGATCGACGCCCTGGAGGAGGCCGGCACGCTGACCAACTTCCAGGCGGAGCTGGCCCGCAACGGGGAGATCGAGACGCTGGTGATCGGCGGTTACAAGCTGATCTACCGCAACGCCGCCGGCGCCTTCGCCCGGGTGTACCGGGCCGAGGCCCCGGACGGCCGCAGCGTGGCGCTGAAGGTGCTCCGCGGCCGGCACGCCTCGGACCCGCGGCAGGTGGCGGCGTTCGAGAAGGAGGCCCGCATGGCCGCCAAGCTCGATCACCCCAACATCGTGCCGATCCGGGACGTCGGGGCCGACGGCGACCGGCACTACTTCGCGATGGACTTCGTGGAGGGGGGCAACCTGCGGGACTTCCTCACAATCCGCGGGAAGCTCAGTCCCAAGGACGCCGTCGGCATCGCCCTGGATATCGCCGAGGGCCTCGCCCACGCCGCCCGCTACGGCATCACCCACCGGGACCTCAAACCGGGCAACGTGCTGTTCGACACCCTCGGCAACGCCAAGCTGGTCGACTTCGGCCTGGGCGGGGAGGGGGACGAGGGCGCCGACCTGCGGGCCGTGGAGTACTCCACCCTGGAGAAGGCCACGCAGGCCCCCCGCGACGACCCCCGCAGCGACCTCTTCTTCCTCGGGTCGATCCTGTACGAACTGCTGACCGGCGTGCCCCCCTGGCCGTCGACCGCGGTGCGGAGCGAGCGGAGCGAGGTCAGCCGCTACCGGGACGTCACCCCGATCGTGGACCTCGCCCCGGACCTGCCGCCGGCCGTGGTGGCGGTGGTCGGCAAGCTGATGGCCTGGCGACCGACTGCCCGCTACCAGACCGCCGCCGAGGCCGCCGCCGCCCTGCGGACGCTCGCCGCCTCGCTGGACGACGCCCCGGATCCCGGGGAGGCGGGCGCCGGGGCGCCGGACCTCGCCGACGCTTCCAGCGACCTCGACCTGAACGAAGGCGGCGGCGACCGTCCGCTGCCCAAACTTTTGCTGGTCGAAAACCGCCCGTCGAAGCGGGGCATCGTCTCGGAATACCTCTCGAAGCGGGGCTTCGAGGTGACGACCTGCGACGGCGCCGACGACGCCCTCGCCCTGATCGAACTCGACCCGCCGGACGCCGTCCTGCTGATGGGCGAGGCGCTGGGCGACGACCTGTTCGGCCTGTTCGGCACGCTGAAGGCCCAGGGGGTCAGCGGCGAGCCGCTCGCGGTGGTGGCGCTGGTCACGGCGGGGCAGGCGAAGAAGAAGAACGCCCTGCACGCCAGCGGGACCTGCCGCGTGCTGGCCCAGCCGGCCAGCCTGCGGAGCGTCCGGGCCGAACTGTTCCGGGCCCTGAAGCGGGTGCTCTCCGAAAGTCGGCTGATCCGCCTGCGGGACTACGCCGCGTCGTCGTCCTCATCCCGGTCCGGCGAGAAAACCTGAACCCCCTCCCGTCGACGGCATGACCGACGCCCCCGCCCCCCTGCGGTTCGGCCTGCTGGGCGCCGGGCGGATCGCCGCCAAACTCGCCGCGGCGATGAGCCGCACCGCGGGGGTGACGGCGGCGGCGATCGGCAGCCGCGACCCCGCCCGGGCCGCCGCCTTCGCCGCCCGGCACGGCGTTCCCGTGGCGGGCTCCTATGAAGAGGTCGTGGCGAGCCCCGACGTGGACGTCGTGTACCTCGCCCTGCCGCCGCACCTCCATCTGGAATGGGGGCGAAGGGCCGCGGAGGCCGGTAAGGCGGTACTGTGCGAAAAGCCGCTCGCCCCGACCGCCGCGGACGCCGAAGCCCTCGCCGCCGCCTGCCGGGCGGCTGGCGTCGCCCTGATCGACGGGACCCAGTGGACCCGCAGCCCCCGGGCCGACGCCTTCTGGTCCGCGCTGGGCGGCGGGGAACTGGGCGAACTGACCCGGGTTACCGCCGCCTTCAGCTTCCACGCCGACGGCTGGGAGGCCGACGAGCACCGCCTCGACCCGACCCGCGGCGGCGGCGTGCTGCTGGACCTCGGCTGGTACTGCGTCCACGCCGCCCTGTGGGCCTTCGATGCCGACCCGGTGCACGTCGCCTGCTCTCTCACCCGGGAAACCCACGCCGCCGGGGCGGTGGACGTGGCGGCCAGCGGCCTGCTGACCTTCCCCGGCGGCCGCACCGCCGGGTTCGACGTGAGCTACCGCACGGCGTGGCGGAACTGGATCGAGTTCGCCGGCCCGGCCGGCAGCCTCGTCTGCGACGACTTCACCCGGCCCCGCGACCCGGCGAAGGTGCGGCACTTCCGCCACGACCGCCGCGGCGACGCCTCCCGCGTCGAGCTGCCGGGGTTCGACCCGCAGGCCGAATTCCTCACCCGCGTCGCCGCAGCGATCCGGGCCGGCGGGGACGAGGAGGGGCTGAAGCTCGCCCTCCGGACGCAATCCGTGCTGGACCGCCTGCGGGAGGCGGCGGGGTGACGCGACGTCATTGGGGCGCGCTGCTCGTGGTTGCGGGGCTCGCTCAGTGGGCGGCGGCGTGGTGGTGCTCGAACGAACCACAGTCCGAATGGGTCACGATTGCTCCTGCCGGCGTGACGTTCGGTCCGCGGACGATCTGGAATCGGCTGAAGCTCCCATTTCTCCTCGGCGGGGCGGCGTTTCTACTCGCCGCGTTCCTGCTGTGGTGGACCGGCCGGGCGGCGCCGCGGGACGACCGAGACGTGTGACTCCGGGGAGC
>NZ_JBINJD010000370.1:0-446 GCF_043951915.1 Alienimonas sp. DA493
CCCCCCCCCGGCCGCAGAGCGGCCAGCGACAACGCCGGGAGATGTTGCCGACATCACCGCTGCCGGCTCCGGCCAAAGCAACGTGCACGGACGGGAGCCGAACCGGATTCGGCCGGCTCAGGAAGCGCCGATGACGAGGCCGGACCACGCAGCGTCACCGCCCCTCAGCCGGGACGGCATCCGCGCGACGATTCGCGACCGAGCAACTCGAAATCGGGCGGGGAGAAAATCCGTCGTCCGGAGCATTGACGGACCGGGGAGTCCTCCATATCGTTCCGCTCCCGCGAGTGAGCGACGCCCACCGGCGACGCGAAACCCGCGGAGGACGCGGTTTGAGACGAAGGCGGCTCTTGGCCGGCCGACGGCTCCGCGTCCGGCTGATTCGCCCTTCGTGGCGTTCCGCTCTTTGACAACTTGTTCGTGTCCGAGTGGCATCTTGAAACGAC
>NZ_JBINJD010000371.1:0-434 GCF_043951915.1 Alienimonas sp. DA493
AGGATCCGCAGCACGTCCTTCCGGGCGAGCGTCGCGCGGTCCCCGCCCAGGGAATGGCATTCGGCGTGATCGTCGGCGACGGATAAGGATCCGAGCCGCCAGGCGGAAGGGATGTCCGACACGAGATTGGCTTTCAGAAGAGAGCGGAGGTAGGAAAATGCACGTCGACGCGAGGAGGCGCTCCGCGACGTCGGCGATTGGGCGGCGTGAGGGGGCCGCCGGGCGTGGTCGGCGGCCGCCGGTGGGCCGGCGGGCCGCCGCACGCAGGCGGGGCGGCGGGAGGGTCAGCGGGTCGCGGGCTCGGCCGGCGGGCACTTCTCCCGCAAATCCCGCAACGCCTCCGGCGGCAGGCGGCGGTAGACCATGTCGTCGACGACCGCCGCGAACTGCCGCGCCCGGTCGTCGTCCCGCAGGTCCTCGGCGGACCACTCCCA
>NZ_JBINJD010000372.1:0-429 GCF_043951915.1 Alienimonas sp. DA493
GCCGGGACGGCGGACCCCCGCCGGGGGCGGGTCGGGGCGGGGAGACCCCGGCGTGGGCGCGGGGCCGGGGGTACTGGGACGGTCACTTCAAGCACGGCCGGGGCCGCGGTCCCGCGGCGTACGGGGCGCTCCCCGGCCGTTTCGAGGGCGACCGCTACCGCGGGTTCGGTCGCTCGCCGTACTACGGCGGCGCGTACTCCTCTCCCGGCGGCGTGTACGGTCCGACGCTCCCGGCCCCGTACGGCGGACCGTACGGCCCGGTCCCCTACCCGCCGACCGCGTCGCCCGTCTGGTGAGCCCGGCCCGCGACGGCGCGACGCCGCCTCGTCCCGGCCCCGTTCGTCGACGCTGCGGTCGGAGGAAGCCGGCTTTGCCGAAGGCGTGACGGCCAACGTGCCGGCGGACGATCCGAATCTGATCGCTCGGGCG
>NZ_JBINJD010000373.1:0-424 GCF_043951915.1 Alienimonas sp. DA493
GCGTCCGGGACGCTCGACGCCTCGCCGCCGCCCGCCTCAGTTCGACTGTGCGGCGCCCTTCGGCCCTGTGCCGGCGTCCGTGATCTGTTCGATCGTCCTGGAGCTGCCGTCCGGATAAACCACCTGCACGGAGTCGTATTCCCCCTGATACCCGCCCTTCGTGTAGCACGCCGGGATCGGGGTCAGGACGGCGGGCCACACCCCGGGTAGCGACGCCGTCGACAGCTTGAGCAGCAGGATTTTGGGGTTGGTTCCCTGGGGAACCGCCGGCCGGAGCAGGGCGACCGTGCCGGGGCCGCCCTGGGAATAAATCCCCTCGACGCGGAGCCGCGTCCGCTGGCCCTTCGTCACGGCCCAGGCCCGCCACATGTCCTGCGGCTCCCCGCCCGCCGGTTGAGCGGCCGCGGCCGCCCCGGCGACCGCC
>NZ_JBINJD010000374.1:0-418 GCF_043951915.1 Alienimonas sp. DA493
TCGGGGTGACGGTCGGCGGTCGGCAGTACCGGTGCGAACTGTGCGGCTTCGAGAAGCGGCACGCGCTCGGCGAGAACGTCGCCAAGTACTGCGTGGCCGACGCCGGCGAAGACACGTTCTGATCGCGTCCCGCGTCCCCTCCCTCGCCCGGCCGGCTCTCTGCCGGCCGGGCTTCTCCGTGCCCCTCACGCCCCCGGTGCGCCGTGTCGCTCTCCGTCCTCAAGCTGCAATCCAGTTACACCCTCTCCGAATACATCGAATCAACCTCCCGGGCCTGCGTCGTCCTCGAAGGGCAGGACGAGGACGGTTGCTACGTCCGCCGGGAGTGCGGGGCCGACGACTTCGCCGGGGACGACCTGTTCCGCGAGGGGCTGGTCTGCCTGCGGACGGGGGCCGGGTCGATGTGGCGGCCGTGGGA
>NZ_JBINJD010000375.1:0-416 GCF_043951915.1 Alienimonas sp. DA493
CCGTACAGCGCCGCCAGCCCGTCGGGCGACAGGAAGGCGCTGTAGTCGTCCAGGGCGTTGGTCGCCCCGGCGAGGTACTCGAAGATCACGGCGGTCTCGCTCAGCCCGCACAGCTCCCGGCCCAGCCGGGCGGCCCGGGCGACGGTGGAGCGCTCGGCGCCCTCGCGGACCGGGGCGTTCCAGAACTCCTCCCGCAATTTCGCTCGGAACCGCTCCACGGCGGCGTCGGTCCGGCCGCCGTCGCCCCCGCGGCCCCCGCCGGAGACCAGGCTGTGGCCGGGCAGGTTGCGGCCGAGGAACTTGCGGTCCGACAGGGCGAGATACAGGCTCTCGGTGCCGTGGGCGACGAGGCTGGTGGCGCCGATCGGCTCGACGTAGTTGCGGCGGATCTGGCCCAGGACGGTCTCGTAAAGGTC
>NZ_JBINJD010000376.1:0-416 GCF_043951915.1 Alienimonas sp. DA493
GGGGCCTCGGCGTTACGGCGGACGTCAGGAGAGGGGCGGGGGACCGGACCGCGTCACACGTGCTCCGGCTGCTTTTCGGTCGCCGCCTCGGCGGGCGGGGGGCTGAAGGCGGGGGCGGACCACTCTTCGCGGTCCTCATCGGCCGTCGCGGCGACGGCGGCCGGCTCGGGCTTCTTCTTGGGCGGCGGCTCGGAGGCTTTGTTGAACTCCTCCTGCAGGCCGCTGAGGCCCTTCTTGAACTGGCCGACGCCCTGACCCAGGCTGCGGGCCACCTCCGGCAGACGCTTGCCGAACAGCAACAGGGCGATGGTGCCGAAGATCAGCACCTCCGGGGCGCCGATCCCCCCGCCGAAAAATGGCATCGATTCTCTCCCGGTGCGGGTGTGAAAGGGGCGTCGGGCGGCGGAGCCGCCCGC
>NZ_JBINJD010000377.1:0-413 GCF_043951915.1 Alienimonas sp. DA493
GGGTACGACCGCGAGGCCAGAGGTCAGATCGTCCCGAACGAAGCCGTCGACGGACTTCATACCCGGCGTCGCCGCGACCAGCAGCCAAAGGGCCCGCCGCAGACGCCCCACGGCGGGGCGAGCGTGCGGACCAGCCGCCACGCCCGGCGGCCGTCGGGACGTCGGCCGGATCGCTCACGGCGCCAGCACGGCCCCGACCGGGTCGTGGTCGCTGCCGAACGTGTCGCTCCCGCGGCGGGATTCGCCGAACCGGTCCGCCGCCGCCCCGCCGACGTACAGCACGTTGATCGCCCCGGAGTCCGCGAACGGGAACACGCCGTCGCCGCGGGCGTCGTCGTGGGTGTTGCCCATGTCCCGCGACAGGCTCCGCAGCGACAGCCCGTCTACCAGCCCGCCGGACAGCAGGGCGTGGG
>NZ_JBINJD010000378.1:0-395 GCF_043951915.1 Alienimonas sp. DA493
GGGCCCCGGCGGGACGGGACGCGGTTCCCAAAGCGGAGGCGAAAGGCGAGGCGAAAGGCCGGCGGGCGTGTGGGCGTCAGAACCAGCTCCGCCTCCCCCGCTTCGAGGTCGGGTTTCGGCGACCCGTCCGGCGCCGTCGCCTCGAGGATCCTCGCGTACCCGTCCAAGAGAACGCGGTCCTCGACCGAGCCGCCCGCGTCGGCCGAGAGGGCGTCGACGACGGCCCCGCAGAACGCGCGGATCTCGACCACGTCGTACCCGGACCGGAAGGCGCCGCGTTCGTCCCGGAAGCGGACGGGACGGATCGGCCCGGGGAAGCGGGGCCGGATCCGCTCGTCGCCGGCGATCCGCTCGAGGGGGTCGCCCTGCCCGCGAGGCCGGTCCTCCGGGAGGCC
>NZ_JBINJD010000379.1:0-392 GCF_043951915.1 Alienimonas sp. DA493
GACCTTTACGAGACCGTCCTGGGCCAGATCCGCCGCAACTACGTCGAGCCGATCGGCGCCACCAGCCTCGTCGCCCACGGCACCGAGAGCCTGTACCTCGCCCTGTCGGACCGCAAGTTCCTCGGCCGCAACCTGCCGGAGCACGGCCGCGACGAGGGCCGGACCGAGGCCGCCGTGGAGCGGTTCCGGGCGAGGTTGCGGGAGGAGTTCTGGAACGCCCCGGTCCGCGAGGGCGCCGAGCGGACCACCGTCGCCCGGGCCGCCCGGCTGGGCCGGGAGCTGTGCGGGCTGAGCGAAACCGCCGTGATCTTCGAGTACCTCGCCGGGGCGACCAACGCCCTGGACGACTACAGCGCCTTCCTGTCGCCCGACGGGCTGGCGGCGCTGTACGG
>NZ_JBINJD010000037.1:0-36900 GCF_043951915.1 Alienimonas sp. DA493
CGCCCTGTGGGGCCTGGGCATCGTCGCCGGGGCGCTCCCGGCGATCGGCCCGGTGATCGCCGGCGGCGCCCTCGCCGCCGTCGCCGCCAGCGCCGCCGGCACCGCCGCGGCCGGCGGGCTGATCGGCGCCCTCGTCGGCTGGGGCATCCCCGAGGAGGAGGCGAAGTACTACCACAACGAGTTCGAACGCGGCCGCACCATCGTGACGGTCAAGTGCGGCGAGGACCGCTGGGACCAGGCCCACCGCATCCTCGACCAGACCAACGCCTTCGACTACCACCGCCGCGAGACGGAGCACGCCACGAACCCCACCGCCGCCCAGCGGTACAACTACGAAGGCGAAACCGTCGAACGGCGGACCTTCGACGACGCCAACTACGACACGGATTATGAAGTGTCCGGCCAGGTCGACCCGGTGACCGGCGCGGACCGCACCGCGCGGAACCGGCCCCGCTGAACCGGTTTCGCCGAACGCGATTCCGTCCCGTCGCCTCGCCGCTCGCCCCCCCGGAGGCGACGAGCGATCCGCCGCCCCGGTCGCCGCGAGCGACCGGGGCGGTTTGCTTCGTGGCGTCGCAATCGGCCCGAACCGCCCCCGGCCCGTCGGACGGTCGCTAAACTGCCGGCATGCTCCGCCGCCCGCTCCCGCTCGCCGTCCCGCTGTTCGTCCTGACGGCCGTCGCTCCCCTCGCCGCGGCGCAAAGCGATTCGACCCCGCAAACCGCCGACGGGACGCCGGCGGGGGTGAAAGCGCCGCTGGTGTCCGTGGAGCGGCTGAGGGCGGATCTGCGGTGGCTCACGTCGTTCCCCACCCGGCACACCCTCAGCGCCCAGAACGTGGAGGTCGCCCGGGCCCTGCGGGAGAAGTTCCGGGCGATGGGCTACGAGGACGTCGCGCTGGAGGAGTTCTCCGTTCGCCGCACCACCCGGTTTAACGTCGTGGCGACGAAACGGGGCGAAACGCGGCCGGAAGAGATCGTGGTGCTGGGGGCCCACTTCGACAGTCGGAATAAAGACGACGCCGACGCCCGCGGCCCCGCCCCGGGGGCCGACGACAACGCCTCCGGCACGTCGGCGGTGCTGGAGATCGCCCGGCAGTTGGCGAACGTGCCGACGGCCCGCACTGTGCGGTTCGTGCTGTTCAGCGGGGAGGAACAGGGGCTGGTCGGGGCGACGGCCCACGCGGAGGCGCTGAAGGCCGCCGGGGCGAACGTCGTGCTGATGGCGAACCTCGACATGATCGGCCACTCCTCCCCGCCCGGCCCGAACGGCGACGCCCCGCCGCCGACCTTCCCCGAGCGCACCGCCGCCCCGGACGCCGCCGGCGCCCGCCGCAGCATCTACGTGGAGTCCGACCAGGGGTTGAACAGTCCCGACAACGACGCCGCCTCGAAGCGGTGGGGCGATCGGCTGGAGCAGATCGTCTACGGCTACGGGCTCGGCGTGAGCCGGGGGCCGCTGTACGGCACGGACTACCTGCCGTTCGAGACGGCCGGCTACCCCGCCGTCGGCCTGTACGACGGGGCGGACACGGAGCCGTTCTATCACAACGCCGACGATCTGCCCGCGGTCGTGGACGCGGACTATCACGCCCGGGCCGCCTCCGCGACGCTGGAGTTGATCAAGCTCGCGGCCGGCACGCCGGACGCCCCCTGACGGTTTTCCGGGACCGCCGGGGAACGGCCCGCGATCGCTGGCGAAGCGTCAGCCCCCCGGTTCATGCTGGGCGCTCCCGTCTCCCGACCGACTCACGGTCCCCCGCGATGCTCGCCCCTCCGGCCGCCGCCGCTCCGGTTCCGCTGCTCGCCCCGCCGCCCCTCGTCTGGCAGCGGCCGGTCGCCGATCCCGAGCAGCTGGCGGCCGCCCTGGGGGCCGGGCTCGCCGTCTTCATCGTCGCAGGGCTGATCGGCCTGGCGATCGGCACGCTGATCGGGGCGGTGTTTCTGCGGCTGGCGGCGTCCTGGGTGGTGAAAAAGAGAATCCCGTTCGGCGACGCTTTCGTCACGATGTTGGCGTCCACCCTCGCCGCCGCGGGGATCACGTTCGTCCTGGGTTTGGGCGTCGGCTTTATCGGCGGGGTCGCGGACGCGCCGCAGAGTTTGGGCCTGATCCTCAACGTGCTGGCCCTGCCGATCCCCTTTCTCATCCAAGCGTGGGTGATCGGCAAACGGCATGATCTGTCCTTCAGGCAGGCCCTGCTGGTCACGCTGGTGACGGCACTGCTGGGCTTCGTCGTGGGGGTGGTGATCGCGCTGGTCCTCCTCGCCGCGGCCCTCGTGCTGGGGGCCGCCGTCGGCGCCCGTGGCTAAGTTCGGCGGGATGCGCACGCCGACCGACCCGCTCCGCCGGGTCTTCTACCCGCTGACGTTCGGCGCCCTGGCGGCCGCGTGCGGCGGGCATGCGACGCGGGGCGGGCTCTGGTGGGCGCTGCTGTGGCCGGCGGCAGCGTTCGCGGGGGCGGCGCTGATCTACGTCGTCGGACGGCCGGGGTGGTTCGGCAAGCGGGCGGACGGCTCCCGGAACCTGCTCGCCGCGGCGCTGTTCGCCCCGTACTCCTGGGCCGCCCTCGCCGCGTGGCACGGCCACCGGCGACTCGGCGGCGGGGCTCGGGAGGAGGGGGCGAGGTGCGACCGTTTGCAGGAGAACCTGCACCTCGGCGGCCGCCCGTTGCGGAACGGACTGCCGGCCGCGGTGCGGGCGGACGACCGGGCGGTGATCCTCGATTTGACGGCGGAGTTCCGCGACGTCCCCGCCGTGCGCCGCCGGCCGGGCTACCGCTGCGCACCGATCCTCGACGCCGCGGCCCCGGACGCGGCCGACCTCCGCGGGGTCGTTTCCCTGCTCCCCCCGCCCGGCGGAGCGCCGGCGCTGATTCACTGCGCCAACGGCCGCGGCCGCACCGGGCTGGTCGCCGCGGCGTGGCTGCTGGCCCACGGCGAGGCGGACTCCCCCGACGACGCCGTCCGGCAGGTGCAGGCCGCTCGCCCCCGCGTCCGCCTGCTGCCCCGCCAAGAGGCGGTTCTGGAGGCGTTCGCCAAGGCGCCGGTTCGTCAGAGCGTATCGTCCCGCTTCACGGCGCCCGCCCCCCCGGACCCGCCGGGGGAACGGCCGACGAAGTAGTAAACGATCGCCCCCAACACACCGGTGAACAGAACGACCAAGATCCAAATCAATTTCATCGTCCCGTCCAAGTCCTCCCGTTTGATGATGTCGACGAGGGCCCAGATGAAGGCGATCACGCTGGCGGCAGCGAGCGCCAGCACGACCAAACCGCAGAGCCCCCCGCCGAGCAGTCCGAGCGCCCCCGCGTCGCCGTCGACCTGTACGGCGTTGGGTTCTCCGAAGTCGTTGTCGAAGCCGTTGTCGAAGTCGCCGTCGACTTGGGCCAGCGGCGGGGCGAGGGCGAGGGACAGGGCGAGCAGCGGGGCGGCGAACATCGGGGGGCCTTTCAGCGGGGGAAAACAAAGCCTCAACGAGCGGGAGCCGCCGCCGGTTCACCTCCGGCGGGCTCAAATTTCAATCCGGCTCAGAAAACTCCTGGAACGCCTCCCAGCCGTGGGTGGCCCGGCCGGTGTAGCGGTAGTCGTCGAACACCCAGGCCCGGCCGGTCATCCGGGGGTCGCCCTCGGCTTCGAGCAGTTCGTACATCCGGTCCCGCAGCCGGGTTTTCGCGCCGCGGTGGGCGGGATCGCCCGCCAAGTTCTTCATATTGTCCCGGTCCGCCGGCATTTTATACAGCTCCTCGGCCGGGCGCTTGCCGAAGGACAGGCGGTAATACTGATTAAACCGCCGGGTGAGGGCGGACTTGGTGGGGCTGTCGTCCACGTTGCGGTAACCGGTCTCCGGGTTGCCGGCGGGCCAGCGGTCTGGGGTGAAGTTGCGAATATAGAGGTAGTCCGGCGTGCGGATCGCCCGGACGGGATAGCCGACGTCGTTCGGCCGGCCGACGTCGTGCCGCTCCTTGCCGACCAGCATTTCGTCCGCCCCCTCCCGCAGTTTGCCGCCTTCGGAGGCGCCCAGCAGGTCGGTCATGCTCTTTCCCGTGAAGGAGTCCGACCGCGGCAGTCCGGCGACGTCTAAAAAGGTCGGGGCGAAATCGCGCACGTTGACGAAGTCCTCCACCGTCCGCGACCCGGTCCCGTCGCCCGCCGTCACGCCCGGCCCCATCACGGCCAGCGGGAGGTGGAAGCCCCACTCGTAAATCTGCCCCTTCACGCGGGGGAACGGCATGCCGTGGTCGCTGGTGACGACCACCAAAGTGTTCTCCAGTTCGCCGCGTTCCTCCAACAGCTTGAGAGCCCGGCCGAGGTGCTGATCGACGTATTCCACCTCCAGGGCGTAATCGACGAGGTCCTCGCGGATCTCGCGGGTGTCCGGGTAGAAGCTGGGCACGTCGACCTGGGCGGGGCTCTTGCCGGCCTTTACCCCGCTGCCGAGTTCGTAGGCCCGGTGCGGTTCGTACGTGCCGAGCCAGAAGTGGAACGGCTTCGCCGGGCCGTCGCCGGCCTCGGCGTCCCGCTCCTTCAGGAAGAGATCGAAGTTGCCGGCGTAGTCGCAGGCGGACATCCCCCCGGCCGGCGGCTGGGTGCGAGCTTTCTGATACGCCGGCCCGGCGGGATTGCGTTCCCACCCGCCGGCCTCGTAGTCGCCGGGCCCCCAGCCCTTGCCGGTGTAGCCGATCTTATAGCCGCCCTCCTCCAACAGATCCGGGTACGCCGGCCAGGTGTTGGGGAAGACGCCGAAGTGGTTGATCGCCTCGCCGGTCTGCCAACTGTTCCGGCCGGTGAGGATGCTGGCCCGGCAGGGGCTGCACTTCGGGTTGCTGGTGAACGCGTTCTTGAACAGCGCCCCGTCCTGGGCGACGCGGTCGAAGTTCGGGGTGTTCACCCAGTCGGTCCCGTAGGCGCCGGCGTGCGGCCAGCCCCAATCGTCGGCGATGACGAACAGGATGTTCGGCCGCTCGTTTCCCCCCCGGGCCTCCTGGGCCGTCGCGGCGGGGGCGAGCGCCGCCAGCAGGGCGGCGGCGGTCAATAACGAACGAGACATCAACGCACTCCGATCAGCGGGAAGGACCCGCTGAGTGTGAGAGGCCCCGGACGGCGATGCAATCGGACGCGGGTCGCCCCGCCCCGGTGGCCGTCGCGGCCTCACCCCGGCCGGTCGAGTTGAAACAGGGCGTCGCCGCGCCCGTCGACGTACCAGTCGCCGCCCAGCCGGCCCAGACCGCCGCAGGCCCGGCTGTCGAGGGAGGTCAACTCCCCGGCGGCGTTCAACAACGATCGGTCGACGTGGGCGTGCACCACCTCGCCGATCACATAGTTCGCCGCCCCCGCCCCCGAACCGTGCGACACGATTTGAAAGAGCCGGCACTCCAGGGCGAACGGGCTGCCCGCCACGCGGCCGGGCCTCACCACGGCGGAGGGCCGCGGGGACAGGCCGGCGGCGTCCCACTCGCTCTGCCCGTGCGGCAGGTCGGCCGCGGTGGCGTTCATTGCCGCGGCCTGGGCGCGGGAGGCGAGATTGATCACGTACTCGCCCGTCTCGCGGATGTTGCGGAGGGTGTCCTTCTCCCGCCCGCCCCCGCCGCCGTTGGGCGAGAATACGACGCTGGGCGGGTTCTGCCCGCCGACGTTGAAGTAGCTGTACGGGGCGAGGTTCGGCCGCCCGTCCCCCGACAACGTGCTGACCCACGCGATCGGCCGCGGGGCGACGGCGTGCGTGAGCAGGGCGTACACCTCCTCCGCGGAAAGCGAACGCGGGTCGAACGCGACTGTCGGGCCGCTCTCGGAGGACGGAAAACCCTCGGGGGACGGGTCGTCGGCGGCCGGTTGTGCGGGAGAGGTCATCGCGGCATTTTGGGCCGGAGCGTCCATTCCTCCAGGTCGATCGCCAGGCTCCCCAATGCCGTTCATGCACGTGCCCGCGGAGATGGCCGAGGAATACGGCGACGATCCCGCCCAACTGCCCGGCGGCGCGAACCCCGATAAAATCATTGCCGGCAAGGGCTTTGATTACTACGGCGGCGGCGAGGGGCTCACGCGGGGGAGTTCGTTCGACCCGGCGTCGCTGGACTTCGACGGGACGCCGCTGTCCGGGTTGATCGCCAAGTTGCGTTCGCTGGGCTACTCCGCGGTCCGTATTCAATACGACGGCGGGTGGGACGAGGGCTTCGCCCACTTCGACGCCGCCCTCGCCCCGGAAGGGACCGCCGACGACGCCAAAACGGTGGCGGCCCGCCTCGATCCGGCCGACGGGGACCTCGAAGAACTGGCCGAGGGGCTGGCGGTCCGGCTACTCGGTCAGTCCTACGGCACCGGCGAGTACGAAATGTTCGGAGCCTTCACCGCCGACCTCGCCAACGGCGCTCTGACGGACCTGCCGGACGCCGAGCCGCACGAGCACGCGGTCGTGCGTCAGTCCTACGACGCATAACGTGGGGCAGCTCCGATGCCCTACTGGTGCGACTTCGAAACCGACGAGCCGCCGGAGACCCCGGACCGGGTGATCGACGGCGAACCGTTCCTGTACCACCCCACCGCCGGCCCGGACGGCCCGGGACGAACGGCCGATCGGTTCGACCCCGCCGCCCTGCCCCGCGACCGGCCCGGGGACGCCGGCCGGCTGCTGGACTGGCTGCGGTCGATTGGCGCGACGGCGGTGCGGGTGACATTCGACGGCGGCAACGACGAGGGGTTTGGCCGGTTCGAAGCCGCGCTCACGCCCGACGGGGAGCTATCCCGGACCGAGTTGGCCGAGCGCGGCGCCGTGGACGGGACCGGGGCCGCGATCCGGGCGGCGCGGACGCGGGAAGGCGATCTGTGGGGGCCGGCCGAATATGTGACGGAAGCCCTGTGGAATTTCGCGGAAGAACTCGTCGGGCTCTATCTGGGTCATCCCGGCTGGGGCAATGGCCCGTTCCTCCTGTTCGGGGCGTTCGAGGCGGACCTGACCATCGGTTGCTTCACAGACCTGCGCGACGTCGAGAAGCCGGACGAGATTTGGTCCAGCGATCTCCCGCCCCAGTTCCCGCCCGGGTATCGCCCGCCGTCCCCGCCGCAGACTCGCGGGGGGCTGGCGGCGTTCCTGCGCAGATTGTTCGGACGTTAAAGCGAGCCTGTCGATGGCCCACCCGTTTCACCACGCTGAACGCTCCGCCCGCCTGTTCGGCGGCGTGGCCGACGATTACCTCGAACTCCACAGCTGGTTCGACGAGTCGAAGGCCCACCTGCCGGACCTGCGGCACCGGGCGTTGCGGCACCACTCCGAGGGCATCTTTCTCGCGGAGAAACTCTTCGGCGTCACCCTGACCAACAGCGACGGCAAGCGGGTGCCGACGCGGCTGGTGGGCGAGCAGCACGTCAAAGACGACCTCGGCCGCATCCCCACCGTCGCCGATTGGCTGACGAACCTGCAAATGCAGCCCTGGATGCTGCGCACCCCCTTCCGCCCCTCCTCCGCCGCCCGGCGGGAGCCGACTTCGGACGAGGCCGCTTCGCCTGCAGAACCGACGGGCTCAGCCGTCGCGGCGAGGGTGGCGAACCCGCAGTAGTTCCGCGGGAGGCTCCGTGCCGTCTTGGGCGATGAGGCGGACGGTCGGCCGCGGGGGGGCGGAGACGCCGTCCTCGCACCGCGTCACCCGCCAGGGCACGTCCTGCTCCGGATTCGCCGCCCCGCCGCCGGGCACGGCGCCGGCGGGGGCCGGGCCGGGGACGACGTCGCCGGTTTTCGCCGGCCAGCCGTTCAACAACTCCAGCGAAAGGTTCCGCAGCAGGCCGTCGGCGTCGTTCAGGTCCCACTTGTCGGTGCGGAGAATTAATTCCACGTCCGGCAGATCGAGCTGACCGTTCCCGACGGTGTCCATCACGCTCCAACCCGTCTCGTCGACGCCGCTCTCGGCGAGGAAGGCGTCCGCCTTCATCAGCCGCACGTTCCCCCACAACGGCAGCGGCGGGACGCGGTGCGTCTGGTGGAAGGCGATCGTCTCCCGGAAGGTTTCCTTCGGCCAGACCGTGCAGCCGGTCGGGTTGAAGTAGCAGAGGGCGCCCGGCAGATCGAGGAAGCGGTCGGCCAGGAACGTGGCGAAGGTGAGTTCGTGCAGCGGGCTGTAGTCGTCCGGCAGGGCCGGGTCCTCCACGTCGCTGCCGACGGCGTAGGTGGTGAGGATGCGGACGAACGCCCGGTGCCTCGGGACGACCTCGGCGGCCTCCGGCCAGTGCCAGGCCTGATCGACGGCGCTGGCGAGGTTGTCCGGGAAGGCTCCCGGGCCGAACTGCCCGCCGGCCCAAGCGGCGAACAGGGCCATCTGGCCGTCGGTCGCGTCCTCCGGGTCGCCCATCCCGTCCGGCCACGGGACGTTGACCACGTCCACCGCCGCGACGCCCCGGTCCGCCGAGGGCATGTCGCCGTTGGGGTGCTTGGGGGGGAACGGCACGAACAACCGCGGCCCGTAGGCGTCGGCCGGGTGCCGGACGAGCCCGGGGTCGTCGCCGTCCAGCGGATCGCCGGCCACCCGCGTCAGCCCGGCGTCGTCGCCGCCGAGCAGGTCGGCGACCGCATCGAGCGACGCCGGCCGGTCCAGCAGCACGGCGGCGGATTGGGTGAACAGGCCTTTGAGCGGCACGGCGTCGGGTCTCTCGGTCGCGAATCGCCCTGATCCTAACCCGAAGCGTCAGCGAGGGCGTCCGCGTAGTCGGACGCTGGATCGTCCGACGCCCTCGCTGACGCTTTGGGTTGGTGTCCGATCCGTCCTGAACCGGTTACGCCACGGCCGGGGCGAGCAGGCGGGCGAGTTCCGGAGCAGCGGCCGTCAGCGGGGCGGCGGGCGGGTCGTTCTCGTGGAGCATCGCAAAGTCCGCGAAGTCGAATCCGGGCGCCACCGTGCAGCCGACCAGGGCGTCCTCCCCCAGCGGCTCCGCCGCCTGCCAGACGCCGGCCGGGACGACGCAGCAGAAGCGGTTCTCGTCGGCGGACAGCTCCACCGCCTCCGGCTCGCCGCCCTCCTCCCACAGCCACAGCCGCAGGGCGCCGCGGTAGAGGTTCCACACCTCGTCGCTGGTCACCCGGTGCCAGCGGCTGACCTCCCCGGCGGCGAGGTGAAAGTAAATGTGCGTGCACGCCGCCCGCTCCCCGCCCCGCACCGTGTCGGCGGACCGGAAGACTTCCCGGTAGCGGCCGCCTTCAGGATGCGGGAGCAGGTCGGCGGGCGTCATGGGGGCTCCGGTGCGGGAGGTCAGGCGGCGGGGACGGTCCGGGGAACTGAACCTTTCTCCGCCCCCGCTTCCAGCCGGTCGACGGCCGCTTCGAGGATCATGCGGAGCATGTCGGCGTAGGAGTACCCCGCCATGCCCGCCTGCAAATTGAACTTGCCGTCCCACACCCAGCCGGGATTCGGGTTCACCTCCAACAGGCGGGGCACGCCGTCGGCGCCGCAGCGGAAGTCCATGCGGGCGTAATCCCGGCAGTCCAGGCGCCCGAACAGCTTGAGGGTGTGGTCGATCATCGCCCGCCGAGCGGGCTCCGGCAGCTCCGCCTCTTTGAATTTCAAATCGTTCCAGTAGGGCGAGGCCGGGTCCCACTTCGATTCATAGCCGAGAATCTTCGGCAGGCCCTCCGGCAGGGCGGAGTAGTCCACTTCCAACACCGGCAGCACGGTCATGCCCACGCCGGGGTTGCCGATCACGCCGACCGTATATTCCGGTCCGGTGAGGAACTCCTGCACGAGAATCGCCCGGCCGGGCCACTCCCGGCGGATGCGGTCGGCGGCGGCGAGCAGTTCGTCCGGCGTGTGAACCACGCTGCCGGCGGTGATGCCGATGCTCCCGTCCCCCCGGGCCGGCTTCAGCAGCGCCGGGAAGGCGCTCGGCAGGTGGGCGGCCTGGTCGTCGTGCTCCAGAATCGTCTGGGAGGGAACCGGCACGTCCAGGTCCTCCGCCACCGCCCGCACCGTCGCCTTGTCGTAGCAGACCGCCAGGCAGGCGGGCGGGCAGCCCGTGTAGGGGACGTTCAACATCTCGAGCAGCGCCGGGACGTGCAGCTCCTTGAGGGCGTCGTTCTCGAACCCTTCGTCGCAGAGGTTGAACACGAACGCCGGCGGGTCGCTCAGCAGATCGCCGATCAGCTTGGAGTGATCGTTCCAGAACTTGAACGAGAACCCCTTCACCTCCGCGAGGGCGTCTTTGAGCTTCTGAATCGTCTCCAGGTCTTCTTCGTTGAAGGTCCCGCCCAGCTTGACGGAGTCCGGCAGGCGGGGGTCGCCCATCAGCACGGTCACCTCCCGCACGGCCGGTTTCTTGCCGGCGGGGGCCTGCGGGCGGCGGGGAGCCTCGGCGGTGAGCACCAGCCGGCGGGCCATCATGCCCAGGTCGCCGCGCTCGCTGGTCGCCTCCACGGCCCCGTGACGGCGGACGCGGGCGAACCCGGCCTCCCGCAGCAATTCCGCGATCGCCTCGGCGGTGTAGAGCCGTTCGGCGTAGAACTGGTCCGCAATTACCCCGCGTTCGGCGTGCACGACGACCTCCCGGCAGACCAGCCGGTTCCGGTCGGCCGAGAGCGTCCGCTCCCGGCAGACGAGGTGATCCCCGTCGATCCACTCCCAACTGCGGCGCTCGAAGGTCTCCGCGAGCCAGCGGCCGTCGGTCAGTTCCAACGCCAGCGTCCCGCCGGGGGCGAGGGCGGTCCGCACGCGGTCCAGCACGACGCGGTCGTCGTCGGCCCGTTCAAAGTAGCCGAAGCTGTTGCCCAGCAGCAGGATGCGGTCGAAGCCCTCCTCCGGCACGCGGAACCGGCGGGCGTCGCCCTCCCGCAGGGTGATCGACAGCCCCGCCGCCGCCGCCCGCCGCCGGGCCAGCCGCACGAGATACCGGGACCGATCCACGCCCGTGAGGTTTTGAAAACCCCGCCGGCCCAGTTCCATCAGGTGCCGGCCCTGCCCGCAGCAGAGGTCGAGGATGCGATGCTGCGGTTCGAGCCCGGCGGCCTCCACAATGAGGTCCACCTCCCGGGCGGTGGCGGCGGCGTCCTCGACGACGTCGCCGTCGGTTTTCAGATACAGGGCGTTAAAAAGACCCCGCCACCACTCTGCGGGCAGGTGTCGTTCCAGGTCTTGAACCGGCCCCAGCGTGCGGCGGGTCGGGGCGGCGACGGCGGGCGAGGCGGTCTCGGGGGCGGACGAAATCGAGTCGGCGGACAACGACGTGGCGTCAGAAGAAAGGGGGCGAATGACCGGCCGCGCAGCGTGCCTGCGCGCGGTCGGTTTGCCAAGCGCGGGGGACCTCGCGGGTCGCCGGCCGGGCCGGTTCCCGTCTCCTATTCCCGGTCCTTCTCGGTTCGAAGCGTCGCCAGCAATCGGGCGATCGTTTGGTGATGTTCCTGCGTCTGTCGGACCACGAGCGTTTTCTTCGGTTCGGCCGGCGGTTCGTCGGCCTCGGAGAGGAACGAACGCCTCGGCTCGACGACTCGGACGGAACCCGGCCCGCCGTACGTCGCCCAGGCGTCGCGATCGATCGCAGCCACGATCTCCTCAGCCAACTTCCAACTCGCCTCCTCGTCGCCCCCCGTCAGATCCCCAATCGGATAGGCCTTAGTGACGACCAGCGGCGCCTCGTCCGCCGCCGGGGCGGTCGGGGTCATGAGGGCGAGCGTCAGCGTGCAGAGGACGGACATCGGGTTCTCTTTCCGTGAGGGGGCGGCGGGACCGCGTCGGGAGCCGGCCGGAGCTTATGATCCCCCCCGCTCCCGCCCCAGATCGTTTTCGACCGCCGATGCCCGCCGCCCTGCCCCACGGCACGCTCCGCCTCGCCGCCGCCGCCCCAGTCGTGCACGTCGCCGATCCGGCGGCGAACGCCCGGGAGATTCTCAAGGCGCTGGAGCCGCACGCGGAGGCGGACGCCGTCGTCCTGCCGGAACTGGCCCTGACCGGCTACACCTGCGAAGACCTGTTCACCCAACGCCCGCTGCTGGACGGGGCCGTCGAGGCCCTGCTGCGGATCGCCGCGGAGTCGCTGAACCCGGACCAGCTCGTCGCCGTCGGCCTGCCGCTGGCGGTGGGCAATTCGCTGTATAATTGCGCCGCGATCTTCGCCGGCGGCCGCGTGTTGGGCGTCGTGCCGAAACAGCACCTGCCCGGCTACCGGGAGTTCTACGAGCCCCGCCGCTTCACCGGCGCCGACGGCAGCGAACCGAAGACGGTCCGGCTGGGCGGCGAGGAGGTCCCCTTCGGCATCGACCTGCTGTTTCAATGCACCGCCGACGGGGAAGCGATTCCCGGGGCGGTCGTCGGGGTGGAGATCTGCGAGGACCTGTGGGTCCCGACCCCGCCGTCGGCGTTTCAGGCCCTCGCCGGGGCGACGGTGTTGCTGAACCTGTCCGGCTCAAACGAGACGGTCGGCAAGGGCGAATATCGACGGCAGCTCGTCCTCGGCCAGAGCGCCCGCTGCGTGGCCGCCTACGCCTACGCCGGCGCCGGACCGACCGAAAGCACCACCGATCTAGTACTCGGCGGAGAGTGCCTGATCGCCTCCAACGGCGGCCTGCTGGCCCAGGGCGACGCCTATATTCTCGGCGACGAGAAGAACCGCACCGGCTGGCGGGGGACGGTGAACGTCTCGGCGGAGGCGGACGTGGAGAAACTGCTCCACGACCGCCGCGTGATGACCAGTTTTCAGGAGGACCGCCGCGTCGGCACCTTCGAGTATCGCACCGTGTCGGTGCCGATCACGCCGGCCAAGAAGGCGACGGCGGTCGTCAACGGCACCCCGTTCGTGCCCCGCAGCGGGCCGGAACTGGCCGAACGCTGCCGGGAAATCTTTAGCATCCAGTGCTGCGGGCTGGCGAAGCGGCTCTCCCGGCTGGGCGAGAACACCCCGCTGCAAATCGGCGTCTCCGGCGGGCTGGACAGCACCCTGGCGTTATTAGTCGCCTGCAAAACGCTGGACGGATTAGGGCAGAGCCGCGAACGCATCCACGGGCTGACGATGCCCGGCTTCGGCACCACGGAGCGCACCCGCACCAACGCCGACGCGTTGATGGAACAACTGGGCGTGACCGCGGACGCGATCGATATTCGCCCGCTCTGCCTGGACGCCTTCCGCGGCATCGGGCACCAGCCGTTCGGCATCGACCCGACGGCCCTCACGATGGAAGAGTTCGAGGCGAAGCTCCAAGAGATCGACCCCGGCGCCGGCGACCTCACCTTCGAAAACGTGCAGGCCCGCATCCGCACGTTTCTGTTAATGAGCCGCGGCTTCGTGCTGGGCACCGGCGACATGAGCGAACTGGCCCTCGGCTGGTGCACCTATAACGCCGACCACATGAGTATGTATAACGTGAACTGCTCCATTCCGAAGACCTTGGTCGCCTTTCTCGTCCGGCACGCCGCGGACACGGAGTTCGACGGCCCCGCCCGCGACACGCTGCACAGCATCGCGGACACCGTCATCAGCCCCGAACTGCTCCCGGCCCGCTCCGACGAGGAGACCGGCGACGCCATCGCCCAAAGCACCGAGGACGCCCTCGGCCCCTACGAGCTGCACGATTTCTTCCTCTACCACGTCGTCCGCAACGGCTTCGCCCCGGACAAAATCCTCGCGATGGCCGAGCGGGCCGAATTCCGCGGCGAATACGAACCGGCCGTGATCCGCGAGACGCTCAAGACGTTCTATCGACGCTTCTTCCAGAACCAGTTTAAACGCAGCTGCGTCCCCGACGGCCCGAAGGTGGGCACGGTGAGCCTGAGCCCCCGCGGCGACTGGCGGATGCCCAGCGATGCGGAGGCGGACGCGTGGCTGAAGGAATTCTGAGCGTCCCCCCGACGAATTACTCCGCCGGTTCGCCGTCCGGTCCGGCGGCGGTCTCCGCGGCGGGGTCTTTTTGAATCGACGGTCGATAAAGGAAGGCCACCGGCAACAGGATGATTCCCGCGGCGAGCACGGCGAGGTGATAGCGAGCGTCCGGATCCGGCAGCCCCGGGGCGGCGGGGGGTTGGGAGCCGTCCACGACCCCGGCGAGGGCCGCGTAGAGGCCGGCGCTGGCCACGATGCCGATCCAGTTGCAGAAGTTCATCGCCCCGATCATTCGCCCCTTCAACGCCTCCGGCGGTCGGATCTGCAAGAACACCTGCAGCGGCACCGCGAACAGCCCGGCGGCCAGTCCCAACACGAACATCAGCGGCCACAGCGGCCACGCCTCGAGCGTCCAGCCGCCCAGCGCGTCCGGCAAGGCGACGGGGCCCGGCACGCCGGCCCAGATCACCGCGGACACCCCCAGCCCCGCGGCG
Organism: Alienimonas sp. DA493; assembly: GCF_043951915.1. Classification (NCBI taxonomy): domain Bacteria; kingdom Pseudomonadati; phylum Planctomycetota; class Planctomycetia; order Planctomycetales; family Planctomycetaceae; genus Alienimonas; species Alienimonas sp. DA493. The sequence continues at coordinate 14,273 of NZ_JBINJD010000037.1, forward strand.
AACACCCCCGCCGCCCCGATGCGGACCAGCCCGAACCGCACCCGGCCCCGGCTGAGACGCCCGGCCAGCACGCAGCCGGCGGCGATCCCGAACCCCACGCAGGCGTTGAGGAAGCTCGGCAGCGTTTCGCCCCCGCCCAGTTGAACCTTGCCCAACGCGTTGACCGCCGGCTGCACCAGCCCGCCCGCCAGCCAGAACAGCGAACTGACCAACAGCGCCCCCGTGAGGGTTCGATCGGACTTCAAAACGCCCCACAAACTGCGGTGGATCACGAGCGAACTGACGTCGAACGGCAACCCCGGCTCCGCGATCGGGGTGCGGCGAATGAATAAAGACGCAATGGTCCCCGCAATTGCGATCCCGACGCAGACCAGCGACACCTTCCAGAGCGGTCCCAGCCCCTCCGCCAACGCCTCGCCCAGCGACGCCCGCAGTTCCGCCAACGCCTCCCCGCCAAGTTGGCCCAACCCCTCGAATCGGGCGAGGGCGGCCGGCTCCCCGGCGGCAACGTCGGCCGCCAGGCCGGTTGCGAACGCCTCCTTGAGCAGGCCCGCGGCGACGGTGCCGAAAATGATCGCCAGGAACGTGGTCATCTGAACCAGCCCGTTAACCTTCGGCAGGTCTTCGCCGCGAAATAATTCCGGGAGGATGCCGTATTTACTCGGGCCGAAGATCGCGCTCTGCACGCTCATCAGGGCCAGCACGCCGAACAGCAGGGCCAGCATCCGCCCCAGCGAATCGCCGCCGGCCCAAAACGCCGCCGCCCCCAATAGCATCACTAGAATTTCCAAGACTTTGCAGCCGACGACGACCGCCCGCTTCGGCCAGCGATCCGCCAACCAGCCGGAGATCCCGGAGAACAGCACGAACGGCACCGCGAAGATCGCCAGCGCCGCCCCCTGCCGGTCGTCCCCGCTGGCGAGTTTATAATCCAGACAGATCAGCAACACGAGTTGCTTGAACAGGTTGTCGTTGAACGCGCCCAGCAACTGCGTGACCAGCATCCCCCAGAACGACCGGTCCTGCGTGAGGGGCGGCGGGGGCGAATCGGACGGGGGCATGCGGGCGTTCTCGGAAGCGACGCGCTCTGGGGCGATGCGCTCGGCGGCGGGGCGGCGGACGGTAACGGAAAGAGGCCGTTTCCCGCCGCCCCGACCGGCCCTTCAGACGCGGACTCGCTTGATGCCCCCCTCGCCCCCGCCGGAGACTGCCCCGCCGTCCTCGCCCCCGGAGCCTCGCCGTGATCCGCCGCCTCGTCCTGCCGTCGTTCGCCCTGCTGCTCGGCCTCGCCGTCGGGTGTTCCTCCAACGACGCCGGCTCCGACGGGAGCGAGGCGGGGGCGGAGACCGTCTCCGTCGCGGTGATCCCCAAGGGCACCACGCACGAGTTCTGGAAAAGCGTCCACGCCGGCGCCCTGCAGGCCGCGGAGGACCTCTCGACTCCGGAACGGCGGATCGAGATTCAATGGAAGGGCTCCCAGGAAGAAAGCGACACCGCGGGGCAGATCCGCGTGGTGCAGAACTTCCTGACGCGCGGTGTGGACGGCATCGTGCTGGCGCCCAACGACAGCGGCGGGCTGGTGGACGCCGTCGCCGACGCCGCCGGCGAGGGCGTGCCGGTGGTCATCTTCGACTCCGGCCTGGACCCCGCCGCCGCGGACGCCGGGGCGGAGACCGTCTCGTTCGTCGCCACCGACAACTTCATCGGCGGCCGCAAAGCCGCCGCCCGCCTCGCCGAAGCGATGGCGAACGCCGAGGGCGACGGCCAACCGGGCGTGATCCTGCTGCGCTACAAGGCCGGCAGCGAATCGACGGAGCAGCGGGAAGAGGGCTTCCTCGCCGAGCTGCGGGAGAATCACCCGGACGTGGAGATCCTTTCCGCCGACCAGTACGCCGGCACCACGCCGGAGGAGTCGCTCGCCAACGCCACGCAGGTGTTGCAGCGGTTCGAAAGCGAATTCGAGAACCGCCCCGGCGGCATCTTCGCCGTCTGCGAGCCGAACGCCGACGGCGTGCACCGGGCCCTGAAAGAACTGGGGCTGACGGAGGAGGTCTCGTTCGTGGCTTTCGACCCGAACGAAACCTTGGTCGCCGGCCTGCGGGACGGCAGCGTCGACGGCATCGTGCTGCAGGACCCGGTCGGCATGGGCGACAAAGCGGTCCGGGCCCTCGTCGCCCACCTCGACGGCGAACCGGTTGAGGACCGCATCGACACCGGCGTCACCGTGGCGACGCCGGAGAACGTGGACGACCCGGCCGTCGCCAAACTGCTGAACCCGCCGCGGGCGGAGTGATGGGATCCGGGAAGGAGGGAGGAGGAAAGGGGGAGGGGGACGGAGAGATTCCCCCGCGGAAGCGGTATGTGCAGCGTCACACGGAGTTGGAGGCGTATAAAATTGGATTTGCGACCGCGATGCAGATCTTCGAACTGTCGAAGACCTTTCCTCAGGAGGAGCGATATTCGCTCACGGGTCAGATCCGCCGGTCGTCCCGCTCCGTCTGTGCAAACATCACTGAGGGATGGCGGAAGCGACGCTATCCGGCGTCGTTCGTCAGCAAAATGAACGATGCGGAAGGAGAAGCGGCCGAAACTCAGACATGGCTGCATTTCGCCGTGAATTGTAAGTACGTCACGGCGGAAGCGGGCCGGGAGCTTTACGAAGCGGAAGAAAGCGTGATCCGCCTCCTCGTCGCCATGCAGAACGATCCGGACCGCTGGACCCGCCCGCGATGAGCGATCCCCCTCCCCCCTCCCCCATCCCTCCTCCCCTGTTGGAGATGCACGCCGTCTCCAAGCGCTACGGCCCCACCGTGGCGTTGGACGACGTGAGCCTCGCCGCCCGGCCGGGGCGGGTGCTGGCCCTCATTGGGGAGAACGGGGCCGGCAAGAGTACGTTGATGAAGGTCCTCGCCGGGGCCGTGCGGCCGGACGCAGGGACCATGACCCTCGGCGGCGCCCCCTACGCCCCGGCCGGGCCGACCGCCGCCCGGGCGGCCGGGGTGGCGATGATTTATCAGGAACTCAACCTCGCCCCGGATTTGTCCGTCGAGGACAATCTCATGCTCGGCCGGGAACAGGCCCGGTTCGGGTTCCTCAGCCGCAGCGAACAACGCCGCCGCTGTCGGGCGGCGCTGGAGAAGCTGGGGCACGGCGAGCTGGACGTCCGCACGCCGGTCGGCCGGTTGCCGGTGGGGACGCGGCAGGTGGTCGAAATCGCCCGGGCCGTGCTGGACGAGGCCCGCGTCGTCGTGTTCGACGAACCCACCTCCTCCCTGCCCCGGCGGGAGGCCGAGGCGTTGTTCAAGGTCATCCGCACGCTAACGGACGGCGGGGCGGCGGTGATTTATATCAGCCATTTTCTGGAGGAGGTGCGGACCGTCTGCGACGACTACGCCGTCCTCCGCGACGGCCGGGCGGTCGGGTCGGGCGAATTGAAAGACGTGACGGAGCCGGACCTCGTCGCCCTGATGGTCGGCCGCACCGTGGACGACCTGTTCCCCCGCGTGCCGCACACGCCCGGCGAGCCGCTGTTGCGGGTCGAGTCGCTCACCGGGGCCGACCGCGTGCCCAGTGATGCGTCGCTCACAGTGCGGAGAGGAGAAATCCTCGGGGTCAGCGGGCTGATCGGGGCCGGCCGCACGGAACTGCTGCGGGCGATCTACGGGCTGGACGCCGTCCGCAGCGGCCGGGTCACGGTCAGCCGCGCCGGGGGCGAGACGGCGCCGGGCGCCGGGCCGCGGGGGCGGATTCGCAGCGGCGTCGGCTTCGTCTCGGAGGACCGGGCCGGCGAGGGACTGATGCTCAACCGCACGCTGGCGGAGAACGCCACGCTGGGCCGGCTCGGCCCGCTGTCGAAGGGGGGGCTGCTCAACCCGGCGGCCCCGAACCGGGCGACGGCGGCGCTGATGGACCGGCTGGGCGTGAAGGCCCGCGGCCCCGGGCAGGCGGCGGGCGAACTGAGCGGCGGGAACCAACAGAAAATCGCCGTGGCCCGGGTGCTCCATCAGGACAGCGACGTCTGGCTGCTGGACGAACCGACCCGCGGCATCGACGTCGGGGCCAAAAGCGATCTCTACCGCCTGATGGGCGAGGCGGCCGCGGCCGGGAAAGCGGTCGTGTTCGTCAGCAGTTATCTGCCGGAACTGCTGGCCGTCTGCGACCGCGTCGCGGTGATGCGGCGGGGGGAACTCGTCGCCGTGCGCCCCGCCGCCGAGTGGACCGCCGAGTCCGCGATGGCCGCCGCCGTGGGCGCGGACTCCGTGGGCGCAGACAGCGGCGCCGGCGACACTGAGCCCTCCCCTTCCAAACCGAAAGCCCGATGACGACGGCGTCCCTCCGCTCCGCCCTCGCCGCCGCCGGGCCGGCGCTCGCCCTGCTCGGCATCGTCGCCGGGTTCGCGTTCTTCGACTGGCAGCAGGACGGCGAATCGACCTTCCTCACCCTCCGCAACCTGCGGGTGGCGATCGCCGACGCCCTGCCGGTCGCGGTCGCGGCGCTGGGGATGACCGTCATCATCGCCGCCGGCGGCATCGATCTGTCCGCCGGCACGATGCTGGCCCTGTGCGCCGTCGTGCTGGCGGCGGCGTTGAAGGCCGGTTATTCCGCCGGCACGGCGGCGCTGTTGGCGGTCGCCTGCGGGGCGGCCTGCGGGGCGTTGAACGGGGCGCTGATCGCCTCGCTGGGGGTGGTGCCGTTCGTGGTGACCCTCGGGACGCTGGGGGCCTTCGAGGGGGCGGCGAAGATCGTCGCCGATGAAACCACGGTCCGCCCGGCCCGGAGCGACATCCCTGAGTGGCTCGGCCGCCTCACCTCCATTCAGGGGGACACGCTGGCGCTCGGCCTGCCGCCGGGGGCGTGGGTCCTGCTGGCGCTGGCCCTCGCGGTCGCGGCCGTGCTGCGGCTGACGGTGTTCGGCCGACACCTGTTCGCGGTGGGTTCGAACGAGAAAACGGCCCGGCTGTGCGGCGTCTCCGTCGGGTGGACGAAGGTCGCGGTGTACGCCCTCGGCGGGCTGCTGACCGGCGCCGCGGGGGTGATGCAGTTCTCCCAACTCAACGCCGGCAACCCGACCAGCGGGCTGGGGATGGAATTGAAGATCATCGCCGCGGTGGTGATCGGCGGCGGGTCGCTGGCCGGCGGCCGCGGCGGGGCGTTCGGCACGCTGACGGGGGTGGCGATCGTTTCCGCGATCGAGAGCGGCGGCTTTCAGCTCGGCTGGAGCAACCCGGTTCAGCAGATCGCCCTGGGGGCGATCATCGTCGCCGCCGTCGCCGCCGACCGGGCCCGGGCGCGGTCCGGGGGCTGAGGCTGGGGGATCGTCTGGAAAGGGGACGGGAGGAGCCGGGCGGCGCCGCAGCGGGCGGTTCTCGGTTCGCCCCCTGCTAAACTGCCCGCATGCAAGCCCCCGATCTCGCCCAGGACGCCCCCCACCCCGCCGCGGCGCTGTGGGCGCAGGTGGACCAACTCGCGGAGCGGCAGATCGAGGCCCGCCGCCATCTACACCAGTCGCCGGAGCCCAGCGGCGAGGAGTGGGGCACCACGGCGTTCGTCGCCGACGCCCTCACCGAGGCCGGCCTCTCCCCCCGCACCTTTCAGGACGTGCCGGGGGCGATCTGCGACGTCGACCTGGGCGAACTCCCGCCCAACGCGCTGCGGGTGGCGATCCGCGGGGATATGGACGCGCTGCAGATCTGCGAAGAAGCCGACGTCCCCTACGCCAGCGACCGCCCCGGGCTGATGCACGCCTGCGGGCACGACGCCCACACCAGTCTCGCCCTGTTCGCGGCCCTCGCCGCGGCGGAGGTCGCCCCGAACTGGAACGGCCCGCCGGTCGGTCTGCGGTTCCTGTTCCAGCCGGCCGAGGAGAACGGCAAGGGAGCCCGCTGGCTGTGCAAGCGGGGGGCGACGACCGGCGTCTCGCACGCCCTGGCCGCCCACGTCGACCCGCACTTCCCCGCCGGCGAGGTGGGGGTGAAGGACGGCCCGCTGACCGCTTTCTGCGACGAACTCCGCATCGAGGTGAAGGGCCGCGGCGGCCACGCCGCCCGGCCGCACGAGAGCCGCGACCCGCTGGCGGCGGCGTGTTCGCTGGTGAACACGCTCTACAGCCTCGTCCCCCGCCGCTACGACGCCCAGTCGGCGGCGGTCGTCACCTTCGGCATGCTGCACGCCGGCGGCGCCCCCAACGTGATCCCGGACAGCGCCGAACTCCGCGGCACCCTGCGGACGTTCGACCTCGCCGTGCGGGACACGATCCTCCGCACCGTCACCGAGGCCTGCGCCGGCGTGGGCGCCGCCCGAGCGGTCAGCATCGAACCGAAGTTCGTCGGCGCCCTGGCCGGCGTGATGAACGACTCGCATTGCACCGAGGCCCTCGCCGACGCCGCCGCGGACCTGCTGGGGCCGGAGTCGATCACCCGCCTGACCCGCCCGAGCCTCGGCGGGGAGGACTTCAGCGGGTACTTGAAGTACGTCCCCGGGGCGATGTTCCGCCTCGGCTGCGCCCCGCTCGACGGCCCGGACTACCCGCTGCACAACCCGAAGTTCGAAATCGACGAACGCTGCCTGGCGATCGGCACGAAGATCCTCCTCGCCGCCGCCCTCCGCCTGGCGACCGAGCCCCGCTGAGCGGGCGAAGCCTCGGACGCCCGCAGATGCGGCGTTGTTCCACAACCAGCGCCTGCCCCGGGTGAGCAATTTTGATTTACGGGGCGCCGCGGTATTCCGTCACCAAGCCCTGCACGAGCAGCGTCTTGCCGACGGCCGCACGTTCGATCGCGGCGGGGCCGCTGGGCCACTCGGCGAAGTGGTCGTTGAAGATCAGGGCGGTCAGCGCCCCGCGAGAATTCTCGGCGAAGTTCAGCGCCACGACGGTCCCGCACCCCGGCACGAACGTCGCCGTGCCGCGGCTCCGCCCCGCCGTCACTTCGCCGACGCGGCCGGGCAGCGCCTTCAGAGCGCCGGCGGCCACCGGAGTGGGGGCCTCCGCATCGGCCGCGGCCATCTCCTCCCCCCGGGTCCGGGTCGCCGTGCACGACGTACGCCGGCCCGACGGACTCGAACCCGCCCAACCAGTTCAGGATCTGCTGCCCCTTCATATGGCTGGAGAAGCCGGACAGCGTGTCCACCTCCAACTTCAATTCCCGCACGGCGGAGTTCGTCGCCCCAAAGCGTTCTTCGATCGGCAGCCGCACGGGGCTCGCGCCGGATTCGACGCGGCGGCCGACGGAGCCGGGAGGCTGATAACTGACGAGGAACACGGCGTTCTTCGGGTCCTCCGCCATGCGGGAGAGGCGCTTCAGGGCGGCGGCGTGGTCCAGCACGCCGCTGGTGGACCGGGAGATCGCCGGCCCCTTGCCGTGAGTCGGCAGCGTGTCGTCGTCTCGGGCCTCGTAGAAGCCGGGGCGATAAAATAATGCCCCCCCGCGGCCTCTGCGGGCGGCGGCCGCGGCGGGGTCGAGGGGCTGCGGGAAGGCGTCGTAGATCGTCGCCGCCTGGGCGGCAGGGCTGTCGCAGAAGACCGGCACGTCCCGCACGCCTGCCGCGAGGGGCGAGACGCCGGGGGGCCGACGCCGGGGCGAGGAACCGGCGGCGGTTCGAGACGAACGGGCCTCCCACCACGACGTCGGTTGCCCCGCGATCACTCAACCGGCGCCCCGCCGGCGTCGCGGCCATTGACGAGGATTCCGAAAAGCGTCCTCAAATTGAGGGCGCACGTTGCGGGGGCGAGACGGTTCGCCGGGCCGTCCGCTCCCGCCCCGGCGTGAACGAGCCGGCGTTTCTACGGTTACGAAGAGTCAAGCCGTTTTCGGCACGGCGAATGCAAATCTGACACGCGACGGCGACGCCCGAGGGTCGAGTCGCCGATCCCGCAATCGCCCCTCGGATCCCCTTCTTCCCTCTCAGAGTTCGTACAGGACTACCCCGATGAACATCCTCAAGCCCACCGCCGCCGTCGCCATGCTGGCCGGGGTTTGCGCCTTCGGCGGAACCGCCGACACGGCCGAGGCCGGCGGCCTCTCCATCCAGATCGGTCGTCCCGCGTACGGCGGTTACTACGGCGGGTATTACGGCGGCTACCGCAACTTCAACCGCGGCTACTACCGCGGCAGCCACTTCGGCCACCACGGGTACTACGGCAGCGGATTCGGCGGGACCAGCGTGTACCACGACACCTCGCACCTGGACGTCATCAACGGCCGCCCGGTGTGGCACCAGTCCGGTCACTGGGACTACTACGGCCCCGGCCACTTCGGCGGTCACGGCGGCTTCGGCGGTCACCATGGCCACCACGGTCACCACTGAGGGACCGGCCCATTCTTCACGAACGCACCGCCGGCCAATGACGATCGACCCCGCCGTCCCACGGACGGCGGGGTCGACGCGTTCCCACTTGACGACTCAGGCCGCGGCGCCCGCGGTCAGCCGGCCTTCCGCACCTTGACGGCGGGCTTGTCCTCGGCGGCGCGGCCGTAGTTCTGCGGCACGTCCACGCTGCGGAGGAACTCCGCGGCTTCCTCGGGCGGGACCGGGTTGATGTAGAACCCGCTGCCCCACTCGAACCCGGCGACCCGCGTCAGCCGGGGGAATACCTCCAGGTGCCAGCGATAGTGCGGCAGCTCGGGGGTGTCGAAGGGGGCCGTGTGCAGCACGTAGTTATACGGCGGGTCGTCGAGGGCCAGTTCGAGCTTCGCCAGCGTCGTCTTCAAGACCCGGGCGAGGGCCGCGATCTGAGCGTCGGAACTCGTCTCGTAGTGGCTGGCGTGGTGCTTGGGGATGATCCAGGTTTCGAAGGGGAACCGGGAGGCGAACGGGCAGACGGCGGCGTAGTCCGCGGTCTCCAGCACGACCCGCTCCCGCGATTCCAACTCCTGATCGAGCATGTCCTGGTACACGCACCGGCCGCGGTAGTTATAGAACTCCAGGGCGCCGGTCATCTCCTCCCACACGCTGATCGGCACCACGCTGGTGACGATCAGTTGGCTGTGGGCGTGCTCCAGGCTGGCGCCGGCCAGGGCCCCTTTGTTCTTAAAGATCAGGGCGTGCACCAGTCGCACGTCCCGTTTGAGGTCCAGCAGGCGTTCTTTATAAGCGACCAGCACCTCGCGGACGTTGTCCGCCGGCAGCCGGGCGAGGCTTTCCTCGTAGTGCGGACACTCAATGACGACCTCGTGGGCGCCGACGCCGGTCATGGTGTCGTACATCCCGACGCCGCGTTTTTTGAGCTCCTCGTCGGTCCGCAGCGCGGGAAACTTGTTCGGCACGACCCGCACCCGCCAGCCGGGGCCGTTGGGGGCGCTGTCGGAGGAACGGAACGCCAGGATCTCCGGCGGCGTGAAGCCCTCGTTCCCCTCGGCGAAGGGGTCGAGGCGGTCGGCGGCGAGGCGGAACACCGGTTCGTGGTGCACCGGCCGTTTGGCCCGGTCCGGGGCGATAATCACCCACCGGCCGGTGACGGGGTCCTTACGAAGATCACTCATTGCGATTTGGGATGTGGGATTTCGGAAGTGGGATGTGAAGGGGAACGTCGGCGGTCGGAGGGATGGGGCGGCGAGCCGTCACATCCCAAATCCGCCTTCCGACATCCCACATCTCCTCACGCCTGCCAGCGTTCGCGTTCGAAGTCGGCGGTGGGGCACTCCAGCCGGATGCTGCCCTCGCGGGGGGCGCGGTCCTCGCTGGCCTCGCCGCGGACCGCCTCCACCGCGAAATGCACCGGGTCGCCCGGCTCCACGCCGAGGTCCGACAGCGGAACGACCAGTTCGAGAATCCGGTCCAGACCGACCCGGGGTTCGGCGTGCTTCGACGTCTTCCCCCCGCGGATCACTTTGACCACGGGCACGTCGTCGGCGAGGTCCGTCACGCGGATCTCCACCCCCTCGGGGTCCTGGAACCGCACCCGCAGGGCGTCCAGCCCGGCGAGGTCGTCGGCGGCGCGGTCGTTGGTGTCGACCCGCAGGCAGAACAGGCCGTCGCCGTCCTCCAGCGTGAGGGGCGTCAGGTCGAAGCCGAACTGAACCTCCCTGATCAGCCCCTCGGTGACGATCGCCATCGTGCCGCGGTCGTTGCCGGGGGCGTACGTCCCCGCGCTGACCCACTCAAAGTAGGTGGGCCGGCCGGTGGGGGTGGCGCTGACGAAGCCGGTGGGCAGCGTGTGGGTCTGCTTGGGCTCCGCATTGGTGATCGGCACGTCGAGGTTCGCCGGCGGATCGCCGCCGAGCAATTTATAGACGTTCCGCAGGTGCCGGCGGAACAGGTCGTCGAACAGGTCGTCCTGCCCGCTGCTGCGGTCGTCGCCGTACCACCAGAACCAGTCGGACCCCTCGGCGATATACAGCTCCTCCCAGGCCTTTTTGACGGCCTCGGGATCGGCGCCGTTCGCCTCCTCGGCCTTGAGATACTCCCGGGTCTCGTGCAGGCGGTCCCAGCCGTCGCGGTCCTCCTTATGGCCGATCCAGATATAGAAGTCGTGGTTAATCCACGACCCGGCGAACAGACGGTCGACGCGGTCGGTCGGCGGGTGCTCCTTGATGTGGTCGGAGACCCGCACCGGTTGGATCGTCGGGTGGGAGACGCACTCCCGGTAGAGCGTCCGCAGGAAGCCGACGCCGCCGTCCGGGTAGTATTCCCAGCAGTTCTCGCCGTCGAGGACCACCGGCACCAGACAGGGCCGGCCGCCGTTGGCGTCCTCGCACGCCCGGCGGATGCCGTCCACCTTGCCCAGCAGGTCGTGAGCGGCGGCGTGGGGGTCCATCCGCTGATAATTAAAGCCCACGCCGTCGCTCATGGCGTGATCGCGGAACACGGCCCGCAGCGGCTCGCCGTTCGGCAGCGTGGCGTTCAAATCCCACGGCCGGAACAGCTTGTCCGGGTTTTTGAGGTGCCCCCGGCCGTCGCGGCTGACCAGCCCGTTGGTGCTGTGGGCGAGGATCTCCTCGTCCGTGGCGATCCAGGGCACGCCGACGGCCGCGATGTCCGCCAGGATCGCCTGCGACACGCTGCCCTCGCTGGGCCACATGCCGGCCGGCGGGGAGCCGAACTGCTCCTTGTGGTACTCCACGCCGCGGCGGATCTGCTCCCGGGCGTCCTCCTCGTACCGCTCCGTATATTGCGGCAGCGGGCAGCCGGGCATCGCTTCGTGGGCGCTTTCCTTGTTCCACAACAGCGGCAGAATCGGGTGGTACATCGGCGTGGTGGTGAGGTCCACCTGCCCGCCGTCGGACAGCTCCTTGTGCAGCGGGATCACCTCCGCCACCAGCTCCCGCTGCCGTTTGAAGAACCACTCCTTCTCGGACTCCGTCCAGTGGCGGCCCTTCTCGCGGAACTCCCGCAGGTCGTCGTCCCGTTCGAAGACGAGTTCGTGCACCCAGGTGAGGTTGCTCCAGATCTGGAGGTCCCGCACGTCCCGCTCGGTGAAGCGGCGGGCGGCGTCCTCGGCGCTGCTGTTGCCGAATCCGCGGAGTTCGTGCAACTCCCGGTAGCGAGCGTGGGGACGCACCATCGTCTCCGCGTTCGCCATGAAGAAGTTGTCCATCAGGTACGTCGCGTCGCCGGCGCCCAGCCCGTCGGCCGGCATCTTCGAGACGTCCAGATGGCGGTCGCTGCGGCCCTCCACGTACTGGTTGATTTGAACCAGCAGGCTCGGCACGAGGTTGATCGCGCAGCGGAACTCCGGCACCTCTTTAATGTGCAGGGCCATCCCCAGATAGTCCTTGGTGCAGTGCAACCGCACCCAGGGCATCGGGTTCTCCCGCGCCACGTCGTCCGGATAATACGGCTGGTGTTGATGCCAGACGAACGCCAAGTGCGCGGGAGCCGTCATCGGGGAGGGGTTCTAAACGCGGCGGGGACGTGGGGACGACGGACGAACCGCGGACGGGCCCGCGGGGAGACGCATTGGGTCGAGGCGGATCAGGCGGCGTGACGCGCGGCGGCGGCCCGATACAGCTGGACGTATTCGGCGGCGGAGGCGTCCCAGGAGTGGTCGGCGGCCATCCCGGTTTGGACCAGTTTCGCCCAGTCCTCCGGCGCCTCGCCGAAGCAATCGACCGCCCGGCGGACGGTCTCCGCGAGGGCCTGGGGCACGGGTCGGTCGAAGACGAAGCCGTTGGCCGTGCCCTTCTCCAGGTTCTCCGGCGAGGCGTCCACGACGGTGTCGGCCAGCCCGCCGACGGCGTGCACCACGGGCACCGTGCCGTAGGCCAGCGAATACATCTGGTTCAGCCCGCAGGGTTCGTAGAGGCTGGGCATCAGATAGGCGTCGCAGCCGGCCTCGATGCGGTGAGCCAGACCGTTGTCGAACCCGATATACCCCGCCACCTGCCCCGGGTACTGGTTCGACAGGTGTCGCACGAAGCCCTCGTAGCGGGGGTCGCCGGTGCCGAGGAACGCGAACTGGGCGCCGGTCGCCATGAGGTCCTCGGCGCAACCGGCGATCAGGTCGAAGCCCTTCTGATCGGTCATGCGGGAGATCATCCCGAACAGCGGCTTCTCCGGGGCGCCGGCCTCGGGGGCCTCCAGTTTCAGTTCGTTCCGCAACGCCTCTTTACAGGCGGCTTTACCCTCCGCGACGGTGGCGGCGGTGTAGTTCTCGGCGATGTGCGGGTCGACCGCCGGGCTCCACTCCGCCGGGTCCACGCCGTTGAGCACGCCGGACAGGTCGGCCCCGCGGTTGATCAGCGCCCCCTCCAGGCCGTAGCCCAAGGCCTCGGTGCGGATCTCGTTCGCATAGGTCGGGGAGACGGTCGTGACCTTGTCCGCCGCGGCGATGCCGGCCTTCAGCAGGTTGAGCCGGCCATGGTGCTCCAGCTGCGAGAAGTGGAACCGGTCCCAGCTCAAACCGGTCCGCCGCATGTCCCAGTGGGGGAAGCTGCCCTGGAAGGCGAGGTTGTGAATCGTGAAGACGCTGCCGGTCTGCTCGAAGCCGGGCGTGCCGAGGTAGTCGTCGGCGAGCATCGCGGGGACCAGCCCGGTCTGCCAGTCGTTGGCGTGCACGCAGTGCGGCCGCAGGGCGAGGACCCTCGCCAGTTCCAGGGCGGCCCGGCTGAAGAAGATGAAGCGCTCGGCGTTGTCCTCGTAGTCACCGGCCGGGTCGCCGTAGAGACCGGGGCGGTCGAAGTAGTCGGGCTGGTCGACGAACAGCACGCGGACCTCCCGCTCCTCCCCGCCCGGGCCGGGGGCGGGCAGCACGTCCCACCCGCTGCCGGCCTTCACCGTGCGATCGCCCAGCCGCACGGAGATCCTCGGGCCGTCCAGACTGCGGGGCGGCCGGCGGTTCTTCGTCTGAACCTGCACGTGGTGCGGCAGGACGAGGGAGACGTCGTGCCCCGCCGCGGCCAGCGCCTTCGCCAACGCGGTCGAGACGTCCGCCAATCCGCCGGTTTTGCTGTACGGAACGGCCTCGCTGCTGATGAGGAGGAGGCGCATCGGGCGGTCGGTCTCGGCAGGCGGGGGGAGCGGCCCCCGACCGCGACGGGCGGCGGGACCGGCAAGCCTAGCCCAAACCGCGCGACTTGTCAGCGAATCCTCCCCACGCCCCCCGCCGCGGCGATTCGCCGCCCGGCGATCCCCCGGAGCGAGGCGGGCGCCTCCCCCGTGTCGTTCGGCCGCACCCCGCCGACACCCTACCCCCCGGTCCGCCGACGCCCCCCGGCTCCCGGCGCCGGCCGCACCGGGTCCCGCGTCCCTCCCGCCTCCGGACCTTTCGTTCCTCCCTCCGTCCGCCCCGCCCCCGTGTATAAATTCGCCTCGGCGTTCGGCCTGTTCGCCAGTTTTTTTCTCTTCGGCGGGGCGTGGATGGGGCTGATCTCGATCATCCCGCAGGGCATCCCGCGGGACGCCGCCACCTGCGGCCTCGGGCTGCTGTTCAGCGGGACGTTCCTTTATCTGCTCCTCTCCCGACTGCGGAACCTGTACGCCGGCCGGGGGCGGTTTTGGGCTGAGGCGGCGATGGCCGCGGCGAACCTCGCCCTGCTGCTGGCGGCCTTCGCCACGATTTATAAGATCTACGGCACGAGCGCGGAGACCGACTCCGCCAGCTATATCGCCAACAGCACGACGACGCCGGAGACGAAGGTCACCACCTTCGGCGACGCCCTCTATTTTTCCGTCGTCACCTTCACCACGCTGGGCTACGGCGATCTGCAGCCGCGGGGCGTGCTGCGGTTCATGGCCTGCCTGGAGACGTTCGTCGGCTACCTCGTGCTGGGCATTCTGGCCTCCGCGGTGGCCGACCTGGTGCAGGAGTGGGCCCGGGCCACGGTCGACGAGGACGACAGCGGCGTGCACACCGGGTTGGTGGGCAACCAGAAGGACGACGAGCAGTCCGGCGGCGACTCCTCCAACGAAGAGGCCGACGGCGACGGCCGGGACGACAACGACGCCCGGTCCGGCCGGGGGTCGTGATCCCCGTCGCTCAGTCCTCCAACAGGTAGCAGGTCAGCGAGCGGGCCCCGTGGGCGCCGATGACGAGGGACTGCTCGATGTCGGCCGTTTTGCTGGGGCCGGAGACGAACATGCCGAAGCCCCCGCGGCCGAACTTCTGCCGGTGGGAGCCGTCGGCGTCCGCCAGCCGGGCGTAGGCGCCGTGCATCGTGTGTTCGATCTCGCTGGCCGGCAGGACCAATACGAGGTGCTGGGCCAGCACGCAGAGCCCGCGGTGGTCGGAGTGGGAGAAATCCAGCCAGACCGCGGCGTTCTCCGCGACGCCGAACAGCCCGCCGAACACCGCCACGTCCACCCCGGCGAGCTCGTGCACGTCCGGCACCTGACCGAGCCCCTCGGTCGTCTCGCCCACGTTCTCCACCAGGGAGACGGTCTGTTTCGCCTCCCGCCACACTGCCGACTGGCGGAGGTGCGCGTCCGCCGCAGCCCGGTCCGCGACTCGCACCGAGACGCCGCCGACGGTCTTCAACGACTCCTCGAACTGGGCGAGCGGGTCGTCATAAGAGATCCACGTCTCCGCGGAGAGATCCGGCAGTTCGACCGCTTCGAGCAACCGCCCGCGCAGCTTCTTGAACAGGGCGTCGCGGGCGTCGGAGGGGGAAGCAGCGGGAGCGATCATGGCGACGGGAGCGGGAAGGACGGGCGGCGACCGGGCGGGCGGCTACTTCGTGCCGTTGGAAGACGAAACTTCCTGCTTTAATTCGTCCCGCCACATCTGACGGAAGCTCTTCGGCGGGGCCGGGGGGAGGTCGCGGCCCTGGCCCCAGGGGTTGAGCCGGTTATAGACCGCCGCCCGCGGGAGCACCGGCAGCGCCTTGCGGGCCAGCTTGCCGGCGACCCCGAATAGCTTCGGGGAATTCAGCAGTTTGCCGGCGGCCTTCATGCCGACCCGTTTGCCCCACGGCAGCAAGCCGCGGTCGCCGACGGTCTTGCGGAGGGCCAACAATTGATGGTGCAGCGGGATCTTCACCGGGCAGACGTCCGTGCAACTCCCGCACAGGCTGCAGGCGAACGGCAGCGAGCCGTGGGCGTCGCCGGCCTCGCCCGCGCGGGGCTCGGCGCCCTCGCCCTGCTCCGACTCGCGGACGATCCGCGGGGTCAGGGCGTGCAGCGGGTTCAGCACGCTGCCGATCGGCCCCGGGACGGTCGCCGCGTAGCTGTGCCCGCCGCTGCGGCGGTAGACCGGGCAGGTGTTCATGCAGGCCCCGCAGCGGATGCAGTTGAGCACCTCACGGAACTGCGGGTCGTCCGCCAGGTCGCTGCGGCCGTTGTCCACCAGCACGATGTGCAGCTCCCCGCCGGGCCGGGGCCCGTGGAAGTGGCTCGTGTAAGTGGTGATCGGCTGGCCGGTCGCGCTGCGGGCCAGCAGCCGCAGATAGATCGCCAGGTCGGCGGCCCGGGGCACCAGTTTTTCGATGCCGGTGCAGGCGATGTGCAGTCGCGGCAGGCTCGTGCCGAGGTCGGCGTTGCCCTCGTTGGTGCAGACGACGAACCCGCCGGTCTCCGCGACGAGGAAGTTCACCCCCGTGATGCTGGCCTCCGCCCCGAGGAACTTTTCGCGGAGGTGCTGGCGGGCGGCTTCGGTCAGGTAGGACGGATCCGCGTTGCCGGACTCAGTGCCCAGCTTGTCGTGAAACGTCTCCGACACGTCCTCCCGCTTGAGGTGGATCGCCGGCAGCACGATGTGGCTGGGGGTCTCCTCGCGGAGTTGGACGATCCGCTCGCCGAGGTCCGTGTCCGTCACCTCGATCCCGTGTTTGATGAGGTACGGGTTGAGGTGCACCTCCTCGGTGAGCATCGACTTTGACTTGGTGATCGTCTTCACCCCGGCGTCCTGCAGGATGCCCAGCACGATGCGGTTGTGCTCCTCCGCGTCGGCGGCCCAGTGCACCTTCGCCCCGAGGGCGGTCGCGTTCTTTTCGAACTCCTCCAGGTAGTCCGTCCAACGGGAGATCGCGTGCCGCTTAATCTGGTTCGCCAGGTCCCGCAGCCGTTCCCACTCCGGCACGGAGTGGGCCTGCCGGTCGCGTTTCTGGCGGACGAACCAGAGGGATTCGTCGTGCCAGTGGGCGCGGGCGTCGTCGGCGACGAAGGCGCGGGCGCGGTCAGGATGTTCGGCGGTTTTGGGCATGGCGTTCGTTCGGCTGGGCGGGACGGGGCGACGTTCAGTCGCCGTGCCGGGCGATCAGGTCTGCGAGGGCGGATTCGTCGGCGATTCGCCCGTCGCTGCGGAACACCTCCACCTCGACCGACCCGTCGTCCAGGAAGTCGACCTCCCAGCGCTCGCCGGGAACGACGACGTCCACGCCCACGGCGTCCTCGCGGCTGTCGCGCAGCCGGAAGTGGATTCTCGCCCGCCGGAGATCGGCGAGGAACGTGCGGAGGTCGGTCGCGGTTTGCATGCGTGTTCGTCCCGGCGATGAGGGGCCGCCCGGGTCGGCGGGGGTCAGCGGTCGAATCGTTTGTCGGACAATAACTTTCGGATTGTACGGAAGCCGTCGGCGCCGGCGTCGGCGGCTCGGCAAACTTCCTCCCAAGTCAGGTCGAGGATCGCCTCCCACGCCGGCGAACCGGGCGGGAGCGGAGCCGTTCGCACGCTGCCCTTTTTGAGCTTCAGCACGTCCCGGACCGTGAGGCCGTCGAACCGGTTGGGCATCACCCCGCCCCCGCCGCCGCGGCGGGCTCCCGCGTGGCTTCCTCCAGCACCTCGGCGACGTGCAGGACGCGGGTCGTTTCGTCGCCGCCGCGGCGGAGCACGCCTTCGAGGTGCATCAGGCAGCTCATGTCCGGGCTGACCAGCGCCTGGGTGCCGGCTTTGCGGTAATCGGCGATCTTGTCTTTGCCCATCATCACGCTGACGGCCTCCTCGGCGACCGCGAAGGTCCCGCCGAAGCCGCAGCACTCGTCCGGGCGCTCCGGTTCGGCGAAGGTCAGGCCGTCGAGGTTCGTCAGCAACGACCGCACCTTGTCGAACGGCTCCACGTTCCGCTCGCTGCCGCTGCCCAGGCGCAACTCCCGCAGGCCGTGGCAGCCGTTGTGCAGGCCGATTTTGAACGGGAACCGCCCCGCCGGGCTGCCGACCTTCAGCACGTCGGTGAGGAACTCGCAGAACTCGTAGGTCCGGGATTGCAGTTCGTCGTAACCGGTCCGCCCTTCCAGGAAGGGGGCGTAGTGGTTGCGAATCATCGAGGTGCAGGACCCGCTGGGGCAGACGATCGCGTCGTACCCGGCGAGGGCCTTAAGGTTGCTCTCCGCCAGCGGCTTCGACTCGTGCGGCAAGCCGGCGTTGGCCATCGGCTGACCGCAGCAGACCTGCCCCTCCGGGTAGTCCAGTTGCAGGTCGGCCCCGCCGAACCGCCGCAGCACCCGCACCGCGGCCGCCCCCACGCGGGGGTAGAACTGGTCGACGTAACAGGGAATGAACAGGCCGACGCGCACGGGGGGCCGTTCTCTCGGGAGGGACGGGGGTTCGGATCGATCTGCGATCATACGAACGCTGACCGGAAGGTGCAGCCGCCCCGGCGCCGCGGCGTCCGTTCGGGGCGCCACTCTGTGACGATGGCCGCAGCGTCCGCCCCAATCCGTTCCGTGGCTCGGCTGCGGGAAGTTTTCCGACGACTCCGCCCACACTTGGCCGCTCAACCTCCCGATCCGCCCGAAGGGGCCGTAAACCGCACACTGCGTCGGCGGCCACGGCCCCCTGGGTCCCAGTCCCGCCGCCGCACCTCGACACGGACCGCAACGGGGCGAACCGTGCGACGCTCGGGTCCGACTCCTCCGCCGCGGAGTGAGCGAGCCGAAGCGGTCGGTGGCGGCGGGGACGGGGGAGACCTCACAATCGGGCCGCCTCGATCTTCGGAGAGAACCCCGTGCGCCGCCTTATCCTCGCCCTGTCGCTCCTCGTGCCCGGCGGGATCGCCGTCGGGGCGCCGCAGCCGCCGTCCGCAGACCTCCAGAGCGAAGCCGGCGCCGCGCAGCCCGGCGGGGAGGCGGCGCAGGAGCAACCCGCGGAGGACGCAGGGCCGTCTGCCGACCGGCCGAACATCCTGTTCGCCTTCGCGGACGACTGGGGCCGCTACGCCAGCGCCTACGCGATGCTCGACGGCGACGCCCGCAACGACCTCTCCCAAGCGACGGGCTTCTCCACCCCGAACTTCGACCGCGTCGCCGGCGCCGGCGTGCTGTTCACCCACGCCTACGTGAACGCCCCCAGTTGCACGCCCTGCCGCAGTTCCCTGCTGACCGGCCGGCCGTTCTACACCACCGGGATGGGCGCGATCCTCAACGGGGCGAAGTGGGACGGCTCCATCAAGAGCTACCCCGAAGCCTTGGAGGAAGGCGGCTACTTCATCGGGCAGACCTATAAAGTCTGGAGTCCCGGCAACCCCGTCGACGCCCCCTTCGGCGGCCAGCGGACCGGCTACGAGAAGGCCGGCGGGAAGTTCAACGGGTTCTCCAAAATCGTCTCCAAGGCTGACGATCCCGACGCCGCCGGCCGGCGGCTCCTCAAGGAGGTCCTCGACAACTTCACCGCGTTTCTGACGGACGCCGACGAGTCCGGCAAGCCGTGGCACTACTGGTTCGGCCCCACCAACGTGCACCGCACCTGGGCGAAGGGCAGCGGGAAGGAAATCTGGGGGATCGAACCGGACAGCCTGAAGGGCAAAATGCCGCCCTTCCTCCCGGACGTGCCCGAGGTGCGGCAGGACTTCGCGGACTATCTCGGCGAGGTGATGGCCTTCGACGCCGCCCTCGGCGTGTTGCTCCAGGAATTGGAGGACCGGGGCGAACTGGAGAACACCGTGATCGCCGTCAGCGGGGACCACGGCGCCCCCGGCTTCCCCCGCGGGAAAACGAACCTGTACGACTTCGGCGTCGCCGTGCCGCTGGCGATCGCCGGGCCGGGAATTTCCGCCGGGCTGGACGCCAACGGGCGGATCGTGACGGACTTCGTCACCCTGCCGGACCTCGCCCCGACCTTCCTGGACATCGCCGGCGTTCCCCTGCCGGAGGGCATGACCGCCCGCAGCCTCGCCCCGGTCCTGATCACCGACGAGGAGAACCGGGTGGACGAGGCCCGCGACGCGGCGTTCTTCGGCCGGGAGCGGCACGTCGCCAGCGCCCGCACCGATTATCTGCCCTACCCGCAGCGGGCGATCCGCACCGACGACTACCTCTACATCCGCAACTTCGCCCCGGACCGCTGGCCGCAGGGCACCGCCCCCGGCTACGGCGAACCGGGCGAGATGCCGGGCGAGCAGGCCCTCAACAACAACACCCGGGCCGCCTTCGCCGACGTCGACGCCGGCCCCACCAAGGCGTGGACCATCCTGCACCGGGACGACGACGAAATGACGAAGCGGATCTTCGACCTCGGTTATCTGAAACGCCCCGGCGAGGAGCTGTACGCCGTCGCCGAGGACCCGCATCAGGTGAACAACCTCGCCGACGACCCCGACCACGCCGAGGCCAAGGCGGAGCTGTCCGCCCGGTTGATGGAACACCTGAAGACCGAGGGCGACCCGCGGGTGACCGGGGACGGCTCGACCTTCGACAAGCCGCCCTTCGCCGCCCAGGAGGGCTTCGAGCGCCTGCCGGACGGCGGAATGCGGCGCTCCGGCGCCCGCTGAGGCGGGCGGCGGCTCGGCGACGGGACGGCCCGGGAACAGGCGTTCTCGCCGCGGACGGCCTGCGATTCTCGCTGTTGCGGGACCTTCGCGGGCGGTCTGCGGGGTCTCCCGTCAGGTTCCCGCGGACAAGTCGGCCCGGATTTGCGTAGAGTGGGCGCCGACCCCCTCGCAGATTGCCGCCCCGCCCCCCACGCACCCGTGGGCGCGGCGGCGCCCACGGACCGGACTCATCGTGACGGACACCCTGTTTTTGCTCGCCGCGGCCGCGTCGCCGGTCGGCGTCGCCGCGCCGCTCGCCGCGTTCTCGCTGGGCGGGCTGGTCGGCAAAATCCTCAGCCTGCTGTGGGTCGCCCTGGGGCTGGGGCTGGTCATTTTCTTCCACGAACTCGGCCACTTCGCCGTCGCCAAGTGGTGCGGCGTGCGGGTGGAGCGGTTCAGCATCGGCTTCGGGCCGGTGCTGTTCTCCAAGACCCGCGGGGAGACGGAGTACGCCCTGTCGGCGTTCCCGCTGGGCGGGTACGTCAAGATGCTCGGCCAGGACGACATCGACCCCTCCCAGCTGACCAGCGACGAGATCGCCGAGGACCCGCGCAGCTACAGCGCCAAGCCGGTCTGGCAGCGGATGGCGATCATCAGCGCCGGGGTGACGATGAACCTGATCACCGCGGTGCTGTTCTTCGCGGTCGCCCTGTGGCTGGGGATGAAGGCTCCGCCGGCGGTCGTCGGCCGGGTGACGACCGGCGGGCCGGCCTGGACCGCGGGGGTGGAGCCGGGCGACATCCTGCGGAACGTGGGCGGGCGGAAGGTGAACACCTTCAACGACGTGGCCCTCGCCACCGCCCTCTCCTGGGGCGACGACCTGCCGGTGCGGGGCTACCGGGCGAACGGCGACCGGTTCGAGCTGGTCCTGGATCCGGACGACACCGGCACCCGCCGCACCGCCGGTCTGTCGAACGCCCTCGGGCTGACGCTGGGGGCCCGGTCGGCGACGGACGACTCCGCCGTTCACGCCGGCTCCCCCGCCGCCGCGGTCGCGGACCGGCTGCGGCCGGGCGACGAACTCATCGCCGCCCGTGTCCTTCCCGCCGAAGAGCCCGCCGAGGGCGACGAAGGAGCGGCCGATGAAGGAGCGGCCGATGAAGGAGCGGCCGATGAAGGAGCGGCCGATGAAGGAGCGGCCGATGAAGGAGCGGACGATGAAGGAGCGGACGACGGAGACGCCGCCGAACCCGCCAAGACGGAGGCCGTGCCGCTGCGGTCGTTCATCGACTACGCCGAAGTGGTCGGGGCGGCGGCGGACCGGCCGATCGAGTTCACGCTTCGCCGGCCGGACGCGGACGACCCGGACGCGACCGGCGAGACCTACACCGTCGTCGTCGGGCCCACGCCGGTCCGCAGTCTGGGGCTGCGGGTCTCGCCGCAGCCGATCGCCGCGATCCGGGCCGGTTCCCCCGCGGAGGCCGCCGGGCTGCGGGTGGGCGACGAGCTGTCGAAGGTCGACGGGCGGGACGTGCGGCTGGACCTCGACCCGCTGCGGCTCCCCAACGCCTTCTTCGAGCGGGCCGGCGAACCGGTCCCGGTGGAGGTCGTTCGAACCGGCGAGGGCGGCGGGCCGTCCATCGAGAAACTGACCGTCGTCCCGGACGCCCGCCCGGGTTGGATCTCCCGCCCCTCCGGCGCCGCCGAACCGCTGGACATTCCGGCGCTCGGGGCGGCGCTGCACCTCAACCCGGTAATCACGGAAGTGACCCCCGGCGGCCCCGCGGAGAAGGCCGGTCTGCAGGTGAACGACAAGATCGTCTCCGCGACGTTCACCGCTCCCAAACCCGCCGCGGCCGGCGAGGAGCCCCGGGCCCCGATCAAGATCCCGTTCGAGAGCGAGAAGGTTGAGGACTGGAACCCGTTCGCCTACATGTTCACCCTCGCCCAGGAGCTGCCGGAGGACCGGCTAACGCTCACGGTGAAGCGGAACGGGCAGACGAAGACCGTCACGCTCGAGCCGGCCCCGGCGGACGACTGGTACTTCCCCACCCGCGGCTTCCTGCTGCGGCCGGAGGAGATCGAACGGCGGAGCGACTCCGCCGCCGACGCCCTCCGCGACGGCCTCCGCGAAACCCGCACCGTCGTGGAGCAGATGTACCTCACGCTCGGCAGCCTGCTGACCGGCCGACTGAGCATCAAGAACCTCCGCGGCCCGCCGGGGATCATCTCCGAGGGCATGCGGATCGCCGACAACGGCCCGGCGGACTTTCTGGCGTTCCTCGGGTTCCTCAGCGTGAACCTCGCGGTGCTGAACTTCCTGCCGATCCCCGTGCTGGACGGCGGCCACATGGTCTGGCTGCTCTGGGAAGCCGTCACCCGCAAGAAGCCCAGCGAGGGCCTGGTGATCGGCGCCGCCTACGTCGGGCTGGGGATGATCGTGCTGCTGATGCTCACGGTGATCTACCTGGACATCTTCGAGCACAACGTCTTCGGCTGGGGCTGAGAGGCTCTAAGCGTTTGAGGCGACCTTCTCGCACCGACCGTTCGCTTGCGGTTTCGCGGGGTCCGACCGCT
>NZ_JBINJD010000380.1:0-392 GCF_043951915.1 Alienimonas sp. DA493
CGCCCGGTGGTCTGCGTGGACGAGGGCGGCAAGCAGTTGATCGGCGACGTCCGCCCGCCGCTGCCGGTCCGGCCCGGTTCGCCGGCCAAAGAGGACTGCCACTACGTCCGGGGCGGGGTGGCGAACCTGTTCGTGGCGTTCGAGCCGCTCGCCGGCCGGCGGTTCGTCGAGGTCACCGAGCGGAAGACCGCGGTGGACTTCGCCCGGTTCCTGAAGCGGCTGTGCGACGAGCGGTATCCCGACGCCGAGCGGATCCGGCTGGTCTGCGACAACCTGAGCACGCACGCGCCGGCCAGTCTGTACCGGGCGTTCCCGCCGGCCGAGGCCCGGCGGCTGGCCCGCCGGCTCGAGTGGCGCTACACGCCGAAGCACGGCAGCTGGCTGAACATGGC
>NZ_JBINJD010000381.1:0-380 GCF_043951915.1 Alienimonas sp. DA493
CGGCGCGACGGTCGGCGACGGGAGCGAGGGGGCGGGCAGACTCGGCGCCGACGGCCGCGGTTCGGTCGAGAGACCGGCGTTGTGAACCGGGGCGGGGAGGGCGCCGCGACCGGCGGACTGCGACGCCTGCGAGACGGACTGCGAATAGGAGACGGGCGAGGCCCCGCCGCCGGTGCGGCAGGTCGCGGAGCCGACGTTGCCCGCGGCGTCGGCCACGGAGACCGTGACGGTGCCGCCGGCCCGCTGGGACGGGATGCGGAAGGAGCCGGAGAGTGCCGGCGTCACCGGCACCCTCTGCCCGGCGCCGCCCTCGGGGGTGAACACGACCCGCAGGGCGGCGGGGTCGGCGTCGGGGTCGGTCACGGTCCACCGGACCGCGA
>NZ_JBINJD010000382.1:0-378 GCF_043951915.1 Alienimonas sp. DA493
ACGTACGGGCCGACGTTCCGCTCGTTGACGTAGAGCCGGACGCTCGGGTGCTCCGCCAGCGCGATCGTCTCCGGCGAGGGCGTGAAGCCGTCGGCGACAAGGTGTAGCAGCGGTTCGCAGCCGGGTTGATCCAGCGCCGCCGCGACGGACACGGCGAGGAACTTTTCGTCAGCCTGAGCGAACGGCGTCACCACGTCGACCGGGCCGACGTTGGGCGGGTTCGCCGGGAGCCGGATCGGGCGGGGCGTCAGGTCGGGCGGGGTGCGGCGGGGGACGGTCATTTCAGAATCACTTCCTCAAAGACGGCCCCGGCGTGCTCCACCCGGCGGACGGGCTCCCGCCACCGCTCCCGGGCTTCCGCGACCGTGACCTCGGGCT
>NZ_JBINJD010000383.1:0-375 GCF_043951915.1 Alienimonas sp. DA493
CCGTCCGCGACGCTCGGATCGCCGCCCCCGCCGGCGCGGCGCCCGTTCGCCCCGTCCGGCCGCCGCGAACCGAACCGGACCGATGCGCCGCACCCCCGCGTCCCGCCCGCCCGCCGCCCCGCTCCGCCCGACCGCGTCGGTCCGTCGTCGTCTGGCCCTCCGCCTCGCCGGGGCGGCGCTGTGCGCCGGCGTTTTGACGGCCCCGGCGGCGTCGGCCCAGTCTCGGCCGACGGGCGGGGTTCTCGGGGCGGTGTTGCCCGCCAGCCCGAAGAAAGAGCGGAGCTTCATCGCGAAACTGCTGAAGTTGCCGTCGAAGAGCGCCTCCGCCGGGCGGGCTCCCGGCGGCCCGCCGCCGCCCCCGCCGGCGCCGCACCT
>NZ_JBINJD010000384.1:0-363 GCF_043951915.1 Alienimonas sp. DA493
AGACGCTCCCTGACGGTCGCGGCTCCAATTCTACGTTACGAAGGGCTCGCGCACGAAAACGACCCGGACGCTCGGGGCGTCCGGGTCGTTGCGCTTCGTCGGTGAGACGAGCTGCAGACTACTTGAGTTCCGCTTCGCCGCCGGCTTCCTTGACCTCGGCGACCAGCTTCTCGGCGTCTTCCTTGGAGATGCCTTCCTTGATCGGCTTCGGGGCGCCTTCGACCAGCTCCTTGGCTTCCTTCAGGCCCAAGCCCGTGGCGCCGCGGACGACCTTGATGACCGGGATCTTGTTCCCGCCGAAGCTGGTCAGGATGACGTCGAACTCGGTCTTCTCTTCCTCGGCGGCGCCGCCGGCGTCGCCGC
>NZ_JBINJD010000385.1:0-356 GCF_043951915.1 Alienimonas sp. DA493
CACCGCGGGCAGAACCCCGCCGAACGCCTGCGGGGCGACGCCGCGGCCGTGCGACTGCACGTCTCCTGGCCCGGCCTGCGGCGGACGCTATCGGCCGAGCAGAAGGAGGACGCCGCGTCCCCCTTCGACGCCGAGAGCGGCAGCCTATCCGCCAGCAAGAAACTCCTCGATACGAAACATCCGGCGCTCAGGGCCGCCGCCCGGGTGCGGCACGCGGCGGTCTCGCACTGGAAGAGCGCCAGCCTGCCGTACCCGGAGGCGGGCGTCCGCCTGCTGCCCCGGACCGACCTCCCCGCGTTCGAGCGGCGGATGACGGAACTGCAGGCGGAACTCGCCGACGCCGCCGCGGAGGTCGA
>NZ_JBINJD010000386.1:0-356 GCF_043951915.1 Alienimonas sp. DA493
CACCGCGGGCAGAACCCCGCCGAACGCCTGCGGGGCGACGCCGCGGCCGTGCGACTGCACGTCTCCTGGCCCGGCCTGCGGCGGACGCTATCGGCTGAGCAGAAGGAGGACGCCGCGTCCCCCTTCGACGCCGAGAGCGGGAGCCTATCCGCCAGCAAGAAACTGCTGGACACCAAGCACCCGGCCTTGAGGGCCGCCGCCCGGGTGCGGCACGCGGCGGTCTCGCACTGGAAGAGCGCCAGCCTGCCGTACCCGGAGGCCGGCGTCCGCCTGCTGCCCCGGACCGACCTCCCCGCGTTCGAGCGGCGGATGACGGAACTGCAGGCGGAACTCGCCGACGCCGCCGCGGAGGTCGA
>NZ_JBINJD010000387.1:0-337 GCF_043951915.1 Alienimonas sp. DA493
TATGTGCGACTCGGGGTCGTCGCACCCGCGGGGCCGGCCGACGCCGCCCGGGCGATGATCCGCCGGGCCTTGGACGCCGACCTGCCCTGCGGCTGGGTGACGGCCGAGGCGGCCTGCGTCGACGCGCGGCTGCGGCACGATCTGAAGGTCCGCGGGCCGGACTCCGTGCTGCCGGCGCCGGCGTCGAGGGGCCTGTTCCTCCGCCGCGGCGTCGGCTGGATTCGGGCCGGGGAGTACGCCGCCGAGGCCGAGGCCGCGCCGGGCGGCCTCGCCTGGGAAAAGCCGCCGTGCGGGGAGGGGGCGGACGGCGGAACGCCGTGCCGCTGGGCGGCGTTGC
>NZ_JBINJD010000388.1:0-335 GCF_043951915.1 Alienimonas sp. DA493
ACGGAGCGGTCCATCGCGGGGCGGGCAGGCGCAGGAGACGGCCCGGCGAGCGGGCGCGTCGAGCCCCGCCGGCAGAACGGCGGGGGCGGAGAGAGAGCCGGCCGCGTCGGGCCGGTCATCGGGGCTGTCCCGATTGTCGCATGGGGTACGCCCGTTCGCCACGGTTCGCGGCCTTTCGAGAGGCCGGCGCCGGAAAGCCGCACCCCGGCGGACTTTCGCGGCGGCGCGGGGGACCGTTGAGACCCCTGATGGTCGCGGTCGGCGGTCACGGCGGCCCCTAGATGTGGTGTTCTTGCGTTCAGTTATGGAAGGGGTGCGACGATACACCGCTCCTG
>NZ_JBINJD010000389.1:0-331 GCF_043951915.1 Alienimonas sp. DA493
GTCGGCCCCGGAGCCGACCCGCCGCTTTCTCTTTTCCCCTTTCCCCACTGCACGAACAGGAGCTTTTGAAGATGCCCCAGCACGAACTGAACCGCCGGATCGCCGCCGTCACCGGCGAGAGCGTCGGCGCCATCGCCCGCATGGGCTTCCAGATGGACGTCGCCCCGAGCTTCACGCACTTCGACGACGACCTCGGCCCCATCGACTGGGACGCCGAGCAGGCCGCCCGCCGCAGCGACCTGGCCCGCTGCGGCAAAGGCCGCGTCGCCTTCCACTGAGTCGAAGGCGGCGACGCCCACGACCGGCGGCGGGCTGATCCCCGTCGCCGGCC
>NZ_JBINJD010000038.1:0-36497 GCF_043951915.1 Alienimonas sp. DA493
GGACGCTGGAGCGTCCGGGACGCCGCATGCGGGCGACGATCGCTCTAGCGGCGTTCCCGGCGGGTGTACTAAGCCCCCGCGGTCCCGCTTCGCGTCCGAAGGGAATCGACCGTTATGCGCCCCGTCCTCTGCTTCGCCCTGTTGTGTTGCGCCTCTTCGGCGGTCGCGCAGGAGTTCCCCTACCAGGCCCGGGTCGCCGCGGACGGTCTGCCCGTGCACGCCGGGCCGCTGGCGGACGATTACGTCACCACGACGCTGCCTCGCGGCACGGAGGTGACTGTCGTCCGGCACGATCCGGGCGGTCGGGCGATGATCCAGGCGCCGGCGGGGGCGATCAGCTTCGCCCGGCTGGAATGGCTGACGATGAACTCCGGGACCGCGGAGGGCGGCGGGACGGCGACCGTCACCGCGACCGGGAACGAACTGTATTGCCGCGTCGGCAGCCGGGTCGGCGAGGACCCGATGATCGAACAGGTCCCGCTGAAGGCCGGGCAGTCGGTGACGGTGCAGGGGACGCGCACGCTGCCGGGGCCGAACGGCCCGGAAGTGTGGGCCCAGATTCCCGCGCCCAAGGGCGAGCACCGCTGGGTGCAGCTCCGCTATCTCGTCCCGGCGAACGCCCAGGCCCGGGCGGACCGCGACCGCGATCCCTACGCCGTCCCGGCCGACCTGCTGGACGCCGGCGCTCCGCCGCCGAACGGCGGAGCGAACGTGGCTGTCGCCGATCCCTTCGCCCCCGCCCCGGAGGAGGCGATGGGCAGCGGGGTGGTCGAGGTCGCCTTCGCCGCGCCGCAGCCGCTGGCCGGCGGGGCCGCCGCCGCCCCGCTGCTGGCCGAGGACGCCGGCGCCCCGCCGACCGCGCAAAGCTCCCTCGGGGCCGCCACGCAGACGGCCGCGACCGACCCGTTCGCCAATCTCGGGGGAACGCCCGCGACGCCGATGCCCCGCTCCTCCGCCTCGAACTCCGGTCGGGCCGCGAACGGCCCGCAGGACCCGACGCGGGCGGATCGCTTCTCCGCGCACGGCGCCGACGCCGTCGCCGCCGACCGCCGCCGGCTGGAGCAACTTGATCAGCGGCTCGACAAGCTGCTGGACGCCGACCCGCAGAGCTGGAACCTCGCCGACCTCGAAGCCGACCTGCGGGACCTCCGCGACCGAGCCAGCTCCAACGCCGTCCGCCGCCTCGCCCAGGCCCGCCTGGTCCGGGTGGACGTGCTGAAGAAGATTCGCGGCGAGTATCAGGACTACGTTCAGCTCACCGCCCGCACCGACCGTCGGGACGCGGTGCTCACCGCCGAGGCCGCCGAGACGCTGCGGCGCTTCGCCCAGGCCGAGCCGCCGCACGGCGTCGAGTACGGGGGCGTCGAATACGGCGGCATGCCCTACGAAGGCGGGTTCGCCCCGCAGACGGCCGAGGGCTTCCCGACGCTCTCCGCCCCGCCGCGGACGGCCGCCGGCCCGGAGCAGTTCAACCCGTACGATGACGTCCCCTCGCTGGCCGCCCCGGGCGGGATCGACCAGATGTCGCACACCGAACCGGCCCGCGGCCCGGCGGGCGGCCCGGCCGCGGCCGCGACGCCCGCGGGGGCGATGGCCTTCGAGGCGGTCGGCGTGCTGCGGGAGGTAACGAACCCGCCGCACCCGGAGGCCCCGCGGTTCGCCCTCGTCGGGGCCGACGGCAAGGTCGCCGCCTACCTGCAGGACGACCCGCGGCTGGGCCTCGCCGGCCGGGTCGGGCAGCGGTTCGGCGTGAACGGCCGCCGCTTCACCCACCCGGAAATCGCCGCCCCGATGGTCGGCGTCTCCCGCCTCGTGCCGGTCCGGCAGTAGGTCTCGAGGGAATCAGGCGGAACCGTGGGGGAGGGCGCTCAGACGCGCTCCCGCCGGCCCACCATCCAGACGGGAACCAACACCGCCGACACCGCGATCGCGGCGGCGAGGAACAGCAGCCGGGAGGGCGTTTCCGTCCCGCCGGAGGCCCACTCCGACAGCGTGCCGGAGATCAGAAAGCCCAGCGGCATCCCCACGCCGACCGTCACCACGGCGAACAGGTTCTGAGCGCTGGCCCGCAGGTCCGGCGGGCACTTCGCGTCGACGTACAGCTGCACGGCGACGATCAGGAACACGTGGCAGACCCCGTGCAGGGCCAACCCGGCCAGCACCGGGCCGGTGGCCTCCGTCACGGCGAGGATCAGGAACCGCATCGCCCACGCCGCGACGCCGAGGGTGAACGTCATCGTCACCCCCAGCCGCTTGAGGCAAAGCCCGAGCAACAGCAGGGCGGGGAACTCCGAGAGCTGCCCGATCGTCATCACCGCCGGCACCCAGTCCTTCGAGTACCCCTCGCGGACCAGCAGGGCCGGCACCTCCAGGGTGTAGACGGGCACGATCAGCGACAGGGCGAAGCTCGCCGCGATCAGCAGGGCGAACTGGCGATCCTTCAGCAACCCGAGCGTTTGCAGCGGGGCGAACCGGCCGCTGGTCGGCTTGGGAGGAGGGCTCCGCGGCAGCCACGCGCAGAAGCTGGACAGGGCGAAGGAGAGCACCGCCGCAATGCGGAAGCAGTCCGCGTCGTCCACCGGGGCGAGCCGGCGGAGCAGGCTGTCGAGGTGCGTGAGCCGGTCCCGCATCGCCGGGGCGTTCCGGCTGAGCCACTCCATCGCCTCCCGCTGACCCAGCCAGACCGAGACGAACAGCCCCGCCAGCACCCAACCCACCGTGCCCCACAGCCGCACGCGGCCGAACTGCGTGTCCGGGTCCGGCAGGTGGCGGAAGGTCACGGCGCTGACGACCGGCAGCGTCGGGAAATACAGGGCGCTGAAGAGACCCACCGACGCGATCAGGAACCAAAACCCCTCCCCGGTGACGGAGAACAGGTTCGCGGCGAACGGCACGACCAGCAGCGTGAGGCCGCCGAAGAAGTGGGCGACGGCGAGGTACTTCTCCGCCCCCATCAGCCGGTCGCACAGCTGCCCGACGACGATCGGCGCCACCCATAACCCGACCGCCGCGACGGCAAACAGGCTGCCGAGTTGGCCGCGGGAGAGCCCGCGGCCCTCGAAGTACAGCGGCAGGTAGGTCAGCAGGGCGCCGGTGACGCCCCACTGGAGCGCCCACAGCACGCCCAGCCGCACGCGCAGGCCCAGCGACGGCTTCCTCCGTACGGGGGCCGAGTCCGGGTCGGGCGGAGCCGCGTCGGGGGGCGTCGGGCCCGGTTCCGGAGGGTCTGAGACCGTGGGGTCGGGCGGAGCGATCAGCCGTGTTCTCCCGCCGGCATACCGCCGGTGCCGGGATCGGTGGCAGGCGGGGGCCCACCGGTGTCCTCGCCGGTCGCGGCGAGTTCCGCCCGCTGGGCGTCCGAGAGCCGGTCACGGAACAGCACGCAGAACAGCGCCAGGATGACCGCCGCCGCGATGCAGGGCCACAGCCAGATCGACGGCCAATCGCGGACGACGGCGTCCGCCGTCTCGGTCGTGTAGGCCCCGGCCAGCAGCCCGAACAGCTGGGCGCCGATCAGCAGCCCGACGCCCTGCGTGATGAGCACCAGGAAGCCCTGCGCCTGCCCGCGCAGCCCGGCGGGGGCGCGTTTCTCCGTGTAGATCTGCCCGGTGACGAAGAAGAAGTCGTAGCAGATGCCGTGCAGGATGACGCCGCCGAGGATCAGCGCCTTCGAGGCGTCGCCGTCCAGCGGGCCGCCGTCGGCGGCGGCGCTGAACAGCCCGTATCGCAGCACCCAGGCACCCATGCCCGCGGCGAGCATCCACTTCACGCCCAGCCGGGCGAAGGCGAAGGGCATCGCGAGCATGAACAGGACTTCGCTCATCTGACCGAAGCTCATGTTGAACCCCGGGTCCTCGAAGCCGCTGTCGCCCAGAAAGCCGTTGGCGAAGCCGTAGTAGCCGGCCAGCGGAATGCAGAGCAGCCCGCTGGCGATCATGAACACCGCGAAGCTGCGGTCCTTCATCATGCCGATCGCTCCGAAGCCCAACAGGTCCGCGGGGGTGGAGGCCTGCCCCTTCGCCGGGGGCGGGGTGTGCGGCAGCGAGAGGCTGTAGACCGCCAGCGCAAGGGAGGCGGCGGCCGTCACCCAGTACTGGCCGACGCCGGCCTCCAGGTCCGGCCCGGTCCAGTCGGCGGCCCCGAACCAGGTTTCCCACTTGCTGACCAGGATCGAGCCGACGATCCACCCCAGCGTGCCGAACACCCGGACGATCGGGAATTGCTTCTCCGGATTGCTGATGTGCGAGAACGCGACGGTGTTCGTCAGCCCCAGCGTGGGCATGAAGCAGAGCGAGTGCCCGAACAGCAACAGGAGATACAGCGTCGTGTCGTCGTCGGACGGGTTCTGCCCGAGGACCGTCGGCACCGCCGCCATCGCCACGGCGCCGAGCAGCATCAGCCCGGCGAGCACCCGCTCGCTGGCGAAGAAGCGGTCGGCCACCATGCCCAGGAACAGCGGGGCGAGGATCGCGGCGATCGGGGCCACGGAGTAGGCCCACCCGGTCACGCCGGCGGCGTCGTTCCAACCGGAGCCGTTGAGGATGAAGTTCCCGGTGGAGACGTACCAGCTCCCCCAGACGAAGAACTGCAGGAACATCATCACCGCCAACCGGGCGATCAGCACGGCTCCGCCGCCCGATTCGGGAGCTGCCGGGGTGGGGGAACCGTTCGCCGCTGCCATCGCCGTACGCTCAAAGAAGTCGGACCGGGGGGAGCCCCGTCACGATCGCGCAAACCGCCGGGCGGCGCGATGATGGCCCCCGTCCGGTCCGCCGACAACCGCACCGCCGCCGGCTTCGCCGCGGGACGCCGCGTTACTCCGCGATCTCTCCGGTCAGCCAGACTGCGGGGGCGACGGCGTCCGCCCGTGCGGGCAAGGCCACGCCGGCGGCGCCCGCGGTGGGCACCACGCCGTCCGCGGGGATGAGGCCGCCGCCCGCGTCGAAGGCTTCGGGCAGCGTGTCGGTGGGCACGGCCCGGATCGGGCGGCCGTCCCAGACGTGCAACGCCGGGACGACCGGCGCCTCTGCAGGTTCCTCCGGCGCCGCGGCGGGCCGGACCCCGGCGCTCTTTGCCGCGGCGCGCTCCGCGGAGAGCAGGATCACGCCGTCGCCGGTCGGGGGAACCGCCGCCCGGTGACGCCGGGCGTCCTCCGGGGAGAGCACCGCATAAGCGAGGCCGGCGGTCGCGGCGATCGTCACCCCGCAGGCCAGCACCGGGCCCCGCCACGCCGATACGGCCTTGGCGTTCGGACGCAACGCCGGCTCGGCGGCCGGGGCGGCGCACCGTTCTTCCGCGGCGGGCGAGGCGAGACGCTCGAACCGGAAGAGGGCGGGGCGTGCGGCGGGGGCGTCCATACGCGAGCCGAGGGTGGGGGGAACACCCGGCAGCATCGGCGGGACCGCCCCGATTACTTGAGGCCGAGCACCTCGTCCATCCCGTAGAGCCCCGGCGGCCGGCCCACCGCCCAGCGGGCCGCCGCGATCGAGCCGTTCGCGTAGCTGTCCCGAGTGCGGCCGCGGACCGCGATCTCCAACGTCTCGCCGAGCATGCCGAACAGGATCGAGTGCTCCCCGACGTTGTCCCCCTCCCGCACCGCGTGCAGGCCGATCTCGTTGTGCGGGCGGGCGCCGGGCCGGCCGCTGCGGCCGTGGACGAACTCTTCCTGCCCCATCACTCCGCGCACGATTTCCGCGAACCGCAGGGCCGTGCCGCTGGGGGCGTCCTCCTTGAAGCGGTGGTGCCGCTCGACGATCTCGACGTCCGCCCCGCCGGGCACGTCTTTCAGCGCCTCGGCGGCCAGTTCCGTCAGCCGCATGGCGACGTTCACCGCCGTGCTGAAGCTCGGGGCGAACACGACCGGCACGCTCTCCGCCGCGGTCCGCACGGCGTCCATCTGGCTGTCGGAGAGGCCCGTCGTCGCCACGGCGATCGGCAGATTCCGCTTCACGCAGGAGGTGAGGACGGCCAACAGCCCGTCCGGCGTGGAGAAATCGATCACCGCGTCGCACCGGGCGTCGCCCACGCGGTCGGTGATCGGCACGCCCGCGGGGCCGGCGCCGGCCAATTCGCCGGCGTCGGTCCCCAGGTGCGGGGAGTCCGAATGGTCCAGGGCGGCGGCGAGCGTCACGTTCTCGGCGTCCATCACCCCGGCGACGACCCGGCGCCCCATCCGGCCGGCGGCCCCGTTGACGGCGATTCTCAGCGGTTGGGGAGGAGTCATACGGCGTCGCGGTGAACGGTGTCGGGAGAGAACGCGGGGGTGCAGACGGCAATGTAGGTCGCCCCGCCGTCGTGGGGCGTGCTGTAACGCACCCAGTCGCCCGCCGCGACGTGCACCGCCTGACCGGCGGCGACGTCCAGGGGGGCGCCGTCTTCCCGTTCGACCCGCAGGATGCCGCTGAGCACGAGGGTGTATTCGTCGAACTCCGGCCGCTGGCCCGGCTCGCTCCACCCGAAGGGGCTGGTCATCCGGGCGATCGAGAGGGCTTCGGTCCCGCTATTGACGCGACCGACGAACTCCTCGATGCGTTTCGGCGGCGTGCCGGCCGCTTCCACGAGGCTGGGCGTCGCAATTAGACGGGGCATCGCGGGGAGCCGGAGCGGGGGCGGGGGGAACGGGACGCGAACCCTACCCGCGGTCCTCGAACCTCGCCAAATCGAACGGCCCCCGGGCGTCGCCCTGCTGGTTCGCCTGCCAGACGCGATTCGTCCCGTCCTCGGCGATCTCCAGCGCTGTGAGCCAGCCGCCCGGGGCGTAGACCTTGGTGTCGATGCAGCACCACCCCGGCCAGACGCGGGGCTCGCCGGACGCCTGGGCGGTGTGCCCGCACACGACCCGCCGGCCGTTCGGGGGGGGCGGCTCCTCGTAGGTCAGCTTCTCCCAGCGGAGCGTCGCCGGCGATTGTTCCGACAGCGGGAGGGCGGGGTCGATCATGGCGTGAACGAAGATGTCGCGGCCCCGCTCGACCACGCCGGCGGCGTTCTCCAGGAATCGGATGTGCTCCGCCGGCACGTCCCCCGGCAGCCCACCGTAGCTTTCCAGCGTCTCCTTGCCGCCGAACGCCATCCAGTTCGGCCCGACGTCCCGGAACCCCGGCCGGCCGAGCGCTCCGAGGAACATCTCGTCGTGGTTGCCGAGGATCACTTTCACGTCGATCTCCTCGCCCAAGGCGATCAGCAGATCGATGACCCGGGCGGTGTCCGGGCCGCGATCGCACAGGTCGCCCAGCTGCACGAGGCCGTCGTCCTCGCGCAGATCGAGCGAGGTGAGCAGCGTTTCCAGGGCGACGTCACAGCCGTGGACGTCGGAGACGGCGAAGAAGCGGGACATGCCGCCATCCTAGGCCGACCGCCGGCGCCGTCCTCGGGCCGATCCCGGTTCCCGCCGGCCGGACCGCCGACGGGGCCTCAGCGGAACGGCCAGATCCAGGGGATCAGCAGGAGCGCCACCGCCCCCAGCAGCAGGTTGAGCGGCGTCCCGATTTTGAGGAAGTCGCCGAACCGGTAGCCGCCGGGGCCGTAGATCATCATGTTCGTCTGATAGCCGATCGGCGTCATAAAGCTGGCGGACGCCGAGAGCATCAGGGCGACGAGGAACGGCCGCGGGTCCGCCTCGTACTGCCTGGCGGTCTCCAGGCAGAACGGGAACATCAGCACCGCCGCGGCGTTGTTGGTGATCAGTTCCGTGATCGCCGAGCCGAGGAAATAGATCGTCGCCAGCGCCGCGATCGGTCCCCAGGACTTTGTGGCGTCCACCAACGTCGTGGCCACGGCCGCGGCGGCGCCGGAGTTCTCGAGGGCCGAACCGACCCCGAACGCCGCCGCGATCGTGATGAGCACCTGCCACTCAATGCTGCGGCGGGCGTCCCCGGAGGAGATGCAGCCGAGGGCGACCATCAGCACGGCGGTTAGCACGGCCGTGACGAGGATCGGCAGCAGGCCGGTGGTCATCAGGACCAGCAGACCGGCGAACAGACCCAGCGAGAGCCACATCCGGTCCCGCCGCACCGGCCGCCAGTCGTCCACGCCGCTGACGAGGTAAAACGCCGGGCTGTGGCGGTAGGTCCGCAGGAAGTGCGGGCGGACCTGCAACAACAGGGCGTCGCCGGGTTGAAGGACGATGTCGCCGATCTTCCGTTCCACCCGTTTCCCGGCTCGGTGCACCGCCACGACGGCGGCGCCGTACGCCCCGCGGAAGTCGGCGTCGCGGACCGATTTGCCGACCAGCGGCGAACTGTCGGACACCACCGCCTCGCACAGCCGCCGGCTGCGTTGGCGGCTGGGGAGCACCTCGTAGTCCGGGTCGGCGACCGGCACGAGCCCGGGGACCTTTTCCAGATCGAGGATGCTGCTGACGATCCCGGCGAACGTCAGGCGGTCGCCCTCGTGGATCGCGTCGTCCGGCCCCACCGGGGCGACGGTTTCGTCGGCCCGTTCGATTTCAATCAGGAACAGGCCCGGCAACTGCCGGAGCCCGGCCTCCTCGACCGATTTGCCGGCCAGCCGGCAGCCCGGCTGAACGAGCATCTCCGCCAGGTATTCCCGGCGGCTCTCCTCCAACTGTTCGAGCAGTTCCTTCCGCTCCGGCAGGAGCGCCCCGCCGACGACGAAGAGATAGCCCAGCCCGACGACCGCGTACGGCAGGCCGACGGCGCCGATCTCGAACAGGCTCATGCCCGGCAGACCGTTGTCGATCATCAGGCCGTCGACGACGAGGTTCGTCGAGGTGCCGATCAGCGTGCAGGTCCCGCCCAGGATTGCGAAGAAGGACAGCGGGATCAGCAGCTTGCTGGGGGAGACCTGATGCCGCCGGCCCCAGTCGATCGCCACCGGCACGAACATCGCCACGATCGGCGTGTTGTTGAGGAACGCGGACATCGGCAGCACCGCCGCCGCCATCCGGGCCAGCGCGGCCCGTTCGGTCTTCGCCCGGCCCAGGACGTGATGGCCGACGAGGTCCAGCACCCCGGTCTCCCGCAGGCCGGCCACCACGACGAACAGGGCGGCGACGGTCAGCATCCCCGCGTTGGAGAACCCGGCGAAGGCCTCGGCGGGCGTGATGATCCCGAGCACGGCCAACCCGGCGCTCGCCCCGAGGAACAGCACGTCCGGCGGCGCCAGGTTCCTCAACAACGCAACGAACAGCGCCCCCACCACGGCGAGGGTGATCCAGGCGTCGCCGCCCATACTGCGACAGTTCGTTCAGACGCGACGCGCCCGCGGGGGGCGGACGGGGCGGGGAAGGGGCCGACGCCGCGGGAGCCGCGGCGTCGGCGGGACGGGGGAGACTCAGTAACCGCGGGGCGTAACCGTACCCTGCACGCGGCTGGGCAGGCCGGTGATCCGCAGGAAGCCGGTGGCGTCGTCCTGATCGTAGCTGCCGCCGCCCTCCATCGAGGCGATCTCCGCGTCGTAGAGGCTGTTCGGCGAGGAGCGCCGGCGGGCCGACAGGTTCCCCTTGTACATGCCGAGCGTTACCTCGCCGGTGACGGGTTCCTGGGCCTTGTCGGTGAAGGCGAACAGGGCGTCCAGCTTCGGCGTGTACCACAGGCCGTAGTAGACCATCTCCGCCACGACCGGGGAGAGCTGATCGCGGAGGTGCATCAGATCCCGGTCGAGGGTGAGCTCCTCGAGCATGCGGTGGGCCTCGTAGAGCAGCGTCATGCCGGGGGCCTCGTAGACGCCGCGGCTTTTCATGCCGACGAAGCGGTTCTCGACCATGTCGATCCGGCCGACGCCGTTGCGGCCGGCGAGTTCGTTGGCCTTCTCCACGATCCCCTTGGCGGTCAGCTTCTCCCCGTTGATGGAGACCGGCACGCCGCTCTCGAAGGCGATCGTGACTTCTTCCAGCTTGTCCGGGGCCTCCTGCGGGGAGACGCCCATCGTGAAGTCGACCACTTCCTGCCCGGCGACGGACAGATCCTCCAGGTCGCCGGCCTCGTAGGAGACGTGCAGGCAGTTCTCGTCGCTGCTGTAGGGCTTGGCGCTGGTCGCTTTGACCGGGATGCCCTTCTCCTCGCAGTAGGCGATCAGCTCGGCCCGGCCGGGGAACTTGTCGCGGAAGGCTTTGATCCGCCAGGGGGCGATCATCTGCACCGTCGGGTCCAGGGCCTCGGCGGCGAGTTGGAACCGGCACTGGTCGTTGCCCTTGCCGGTCGCCCCGTGGGCGTACGCCGTGGCGCCGACCTCCCGGGCGACCTGCAGCATCACCTTGCTGATCAGCGGCCGGGCAATGCTGGTGCCCATCAGGTAGATGCTCTCGTACTTCGCCCCGGCCTTGAGCACGGGGAAGGCGAAGTCGCGGCAGAGTTCCTCCGTCACGTCGACGATCCGGGCGCTTTTGGCGCCGCAGTCCTCGGCCTTCTTGAGAATCGCCTGCTTGTCCTCGCCCGGCTGGCCGATGTCGACGTACACGCAGTGCACGTCCCAGCCCTCGTCCTGGAGCCAGCCGAGGATGACGGAGGTGTCGAGGCCGCCAGAATAGGCGAGCACGCAGGCGGGCATGAGAACCGAAGGGGTCGAAGCGAAGCGGGCGGGGAAGGGGGGCACTCTAACGGAGCGGGGGGCGTGGTAGAATGCCGGCGAACGCAACCCCTTGCCGGTGAGATCCGTGTCCGTCCCCGCCGCGCTGACGCCGACACTTCCCGATCGGGGCGCGGCGGGTCGTACGGGGGGCCGGGAGTCGGCGTTCGTTCCCGACCGGCAGTGGTTGAACGTGGCGATCCCCCCCGGGGCCATGGAACTCGACGGGTTTCTCGACTGGGTCTGCTCGGCCGGATTCCCGCGGGGCGTACGAGCCTCGTTGATCAACGGCTGTTTGAGGTTGGAACCCGTGGGCGACCACCTGTTCACCCACAACTCCCTGAAGGGCGCGGTTTTCGCCGCGTTGCGGGAGTACGGCCGCCGCACGAAACTCGGCCGGGCGTATACGGACGGGGCGATCTACGCCCACCGGCCCGACGGCCCGGCGAACGAACCGGACGCAACGTTCCTCCTGTACGAATCGCTGACGTCGGGGCGGGTGCGGGTGGGGGAGAGACGCGAGGGGGCCGGCGGACTGCCGATCGTCGAAGGGGCCGCGGACCTGGTGGCGGAGTGCGTCAGCGATTCCAGCGTTCCCAAAGACACGGTCGAATTGCGGGCGGCGTACTTCTCCGCAGGCGTTCGGGAGTACTGGCTCCTGGACGGCCGCGGCGACGACCTCGAGTTCGCGCTGCTGACCCGCACGGAGGAGTCCGCGGATTGGGCCGAGGCGGAGGTCGACGCGGACGGCTATCGGCTGTCGCCCGTTCTGGGGCGTCGGGTGAAGATTGCACGGGAAACCGATCCGCTCGGCGACGCCGAATGGGACGTCCTGCTGGACGAGCCCGCGGCTGCGGAATGAAAGAAGCCCCCGGCGTGGCCGCCGGGGGCTTCGGACGAACCTGCGATCGCCGTCCCGGGGGACGGCTCGCGACGACTGGTCGCCTCAGGGGCGGCTCAGTAGATGTCTTCGCCGCTCATGCCGCCGCCCTTGCCCTTGGCGGGCTTGTCGGCGATCAGGGCCTCGCTGGTCAGCAGCAGGGTGCTGACGGAGGCCGCATTCTGCAGCGCGGTGCGGGTGACCTTGGCCGGATCGATGATGCCGGCTTTGACCATGTCCTCGTAGACGTCGGTCGCGGCGTTGTAGCCGTAGTTGCCGTCTTCGGCGAGGACCTTCTCGCAGACCACGGCGCCGTCCTTGCCGGCGTTGTTGGAGATCTGCGTCAGCGGCGCCCGGCAGGCCCGGAGGATGATCTGGTAGCCGGTGCCGAAGTCGTGGCCTTCCTTCTTGGACGGCTTGACCTGCGAGCTGGCCCGCAGCAGGGCGACGCCGCCGCCCGGCAGGATGCCTTCCTCGACGGCCGCACGGGTGGCGTGCAGGGCGTCCTCGACGCGGGCCTTCTTCTCCTTCATCTCGGACTCGGTCGCGGCGCCCACGTTCACCTGGGCGACGCCGCCGGCCAGCTTGGCGACCCGCTCCTCGAGCTTCTCGCGGTCGTAGTCGCTGGTGGAGTTTTCGAGTTCGCGGCGGATCTGTTCGATCCGGGCCTTGATGTCGGCGCTCTTGCCGCCGCCCTCAATGATGGTCGTGTTCTCCTTGTCGATCACGACCTTCTTGGCGGTGCCGAGGTCGGAGAGCTGGAGGTTCTCCAGCTTGATGCCGAGGTCCTCGAAGATCGCGGTGCCGCCGACCATCACGGCGATGTCCTGCAGCATGGCCTTCCGGCGGTCGCCGTAGCCCGGGGCCTTCACGGCGGCGACCTTGAAGGTGCCCCGCAGGTTGTTGATGACGAGGGTGGCGAGGGCTTCGCCTTCGACGTCCTCGGCGATGATCAGCAGGCTCTTGCCGCTCTGGACGACCTTCTCCAGGACCGGAACCAGGTCGCGGATGTTGGAGATCTTTTTCTCGTGCACCAGGACGTACGGGTCCTCCAGCACGACCTCCATCGCCTGCCGGTCGGTGACGAAGTAGGGGCTGAGGTAGCCGCGATCGAACTGCATGCCCTCGACGACGTCGAAGGTGGTCTCCAGGCTCTTGCCCTCTTCCACGGTGAGGACGCCGTCGTTGCCGACCGCTTCCATCGCCTTGGAGATGATCGTGCCGATCTCGCTGTCGCCGTTGCTGGCGACGGTGCCGACCTGGGCGATGCTCTTGCTGTCGCGGGCCTCGATGCTCATGGACTTGAGCTTGGCGACGATGTCCTCGACCGCCTGGTCCATGCCCCGCTTCATCTCGATCGGGGAGACGCCGGAGACGACGGCCTTGAGGCCCTCGTTGTAGATCGCCTCGGCCATCACCGTGGCGGTGGTGGTGCCGTCGCCGGCGTTGTCGCTGGTCTTGGAGGCGACCTCCTTGACCATGCGGGCGCCCATGTCCTCGAACTTGTCCGGCAGTTCGACCTCTTTGGCGACGGTCACGCCGTCCTTGGTGACGGTCGGGGAGCCGAAGGATTTTTCCAGGATGACGTTCCGGCCCTTGGGGCCGAGGGTCACTTTGACGGCCCGGGCCAGCTTGCCGACGCCGCGGCGCATGGCTTCCTGGGCTTCCTGGTCGAAGGCGATCATCTTCGCCATGGGATCACTCTTGGGATGCGGGGATGTACGGGAGGAAAATACGGACGCCGGGCCGACGCCCGGCGACGCGGAACTAGCAGGTGGCGAGGATGTCGCTCTCGCGGAGCAGCAGCAGGTCTTCGTCGCCGATCTTGATCTCGTCGCCGGCGTAGCTGCTGAAGATGACGGTGTCCCCCTCCTTGACCGTCAGCGGCACCTTGGTGCCGTCGTCCTTCACGTGGCCGTCGCCCACGGCGACCACCTCGCCACGCTGCGGTTTGTCCTTGGCGGCGTCCGGCAGCACGATCCCGCCGGCGGTGGTGGATTCGGCCTCGGCGCGCTTCAGCACGACGCGGTCGCCCAGCGGGGCGATGTTGATCTTGGCGGAGGGCTTCGCCATCGGTGTTCGGAACTCGGAGATACTGCGGGAAACGGACAGACCGGCCGGGCCGGTGCGTGTTCCGAACCAACAGCGAACGCCGTACCAGATCGGCGTTCTCTCCCCTAACCGATTGCGATGCGGCGGCTTACGTCGTCGCCTCCTGAGACGTCGGCCGACGACCTGTCAGAACGGCAGCGGCGGGACCGTCGGAACAGCGGACCCCTGCGAGCTCAGAACAGTCGGTTGTAGCCGTTCAACGCCGCGACACGATACGCCTCGGCCATCGTCGGGTAGTTGAAGGTCGTGTTCACGAAGTAGTCGATCGTGTTG
This sequence comes from Alienimonas sp. DA493, assembly GCF_043951915.1. Taxonomy (NCBI): domain Bacteria; kingdom Pseudomonadati; phylum Planctomycetota; class Planctomycetia; order Planctomycetales; family Planctomycetaceae; genus Alienimonas; species Alienimonas sp. DA493. Next base: position 13,790 of record NZ_JBINJD010000038.1, read on the forward strand.
CGGCCCTTCGGCTGGGCCATGATCGCCTGACCGATGTGGACGATCTCGCTGGCGCTGCGGCCGAAGCAGTGAATCCCCAGAATTTCGCGCGTCTCCCGGTGAAACAGGAGCTTGAGCATGCCCACCGGCGTGCCGGCGATCTGGGCCCGGGCGAGGTGTTTGAACATGCTCTGGCCGACCTCGTAGGGCACGTTCGCCTCGGTCAGCTCCCGCTCCGTCTGGCCGACGCTGCTGATCTCCGGCGAGGTGTAGATGCCGGTGGGAATGTCCTTCAGCGCGGTGCGGTCCTCGCGGCCCTCGATCAGGTGCATGGAGGCGTATCGACCCTGCACGTAGGCGGCGCTGGCCAGCGACGGGTAGCCGATCACGTCGCCGACCGCGTAGACGTGCTTGTGCTTGGTCCGCAAGTTCTCGTCCACCTCGATCTGGCCGCGACGGTTCGGCTCGATCTCCAGTTGGTCCAGCCCCAGGGACTCCGTGTTGCCGCTGCGGCCGGCGGCCCACAGCAGAATGTCGGACTTCAGTTTCTTCCCGCTCTTGAGGTGCAGCACGACGCCGTCGTCCTGCCCTTCAGCGTGCTCGATCGACTCCCGGTGCCGGATCACCACGCCGCGGTCGCGGAGGTGGTAGGCGAGGGCGTCGATAATCTCGTCGTCCAGGAACTCCAGCAGCTTGTCCCGGGTGTTGACGAGGTTCACCTTGCAGCCGAGGTTCCGAAACATGCTGGCGTATTCGCAGCCGATCACGCCGGCGCCGTAGATCGTGATGCTCATCGGCGTCTCCTCCAGCGAGAGGATCGTGTCGCTGTCGAAGATCCGCGGATGGGAGAAGTCGATGTTCTCCGGCCGGAACGGGCGACTGCCGACGGCGACGACGAAGGCGTCGGAGGTGTAGCGCGTTTCGTGGCCGTTCTCGCTGGTCACGGCGAACTCGTGCATCCCCGTGAAGCGGGCGTGACCGGCGAGCAGCGTGACGCCGTTGCGGTCGTAAAACGTCCGTCGCATCGCGACCTGGCGGTCGATGACGCCCGCGGCACTGGCCCGCAGCTCCGGGAAGGAGGCGGAGACGTTCCCGCAGTTCTTCCGCACGACCGCCATCTGGGCCGCTTCGGTGACCTGATTGATCGCGAACCGCAGCGCCTTGCTGGGGATGGTGCCCCAGTGCGTGCACCCGCCGCCGACGCGGGCGTACTTCTCGCAGACCGCGACCCGCTTGCCGAGCTTCACCGCCTGCATGGCCGCCCCCTCGCCGCCGGGGCCGGTGCCGATCACCACGACGTCGAAGTCGCGGTCGTCCCGGTCCTCCACGCCGGTGGCGAACCCCTTGCCGCTGCCTTTGAACTTCGGCCGGATGTCCGCCAGGCCGGCCCCGTGCTCCTGTTTCTCCTCCGCCTCGGCGGGGGCGTCGGAATCGTCGTGCTCGTCGCTCATGGGGGCCGGGGAAAGGTCGGCGGGGGGGAAGGGGAGCGCGACAGAGGATAGCGGAGCCGACCGGCTTTACAGTGCCGACCCGCCCCAAAGCTCAAACCCTCACGGGTTTTAGACCGCCAGCGAAACCGGCTCCCGCTCCGCGACGCGGCGCAGTTGGCCGCAGGCGGCGTCGATATCGGCACCCTTGCGCTTCCGTACCGTCGCGGGCACGCCGGCGTCGTTGAGGATCGCCGCGAACCGCCCCGTCGCGGGACTGCCGGGGGCGGCGAAGTCGAGTTCCGCCACATCGTTCATCGGGATGAGGTTCACGTGGGCCGTCCGCCCGGCGAGCAGTTCCGCCAGCTCGGCCGCGTGGTGCGGTTCGTCGTTTACCCCGGCCAGCAGCACGTATTCGTACGTCACCCGTCGACCGGTCGCGGCGAAGTAGTCGTCCGCCGCCTCCAGCACCGCGTGCAGGCCGGTCTTCTGATTGACCGGGACGATTTCGGACCTTAGTTCGTCGTTCGGAGCGTGCAGGGAGACGGCCAGGTTGTACGGTTTGCCGAGTTCCGCGAACCGCCGCATCTGAGCCGGCAGGCCGACGGTGGAGACGGTGATCCGCCGCGGCGACAGGCCGAGCCCGTCCGGGGCAGTCAGCTCCTCCAGCACGCCGGTGAGGTTCCGCAGGTTCGCCAACGGCTCGCCGATGCCCATGACGACGACGTTCGTGATCCGCCCGCCGTCCTGCTCCCGCGGCGGCAGCAGGCGATCGAGACGAAGCACCTGCTCGAGAATTTCCCCCCGGGTGAGATCCCGTTTCACGCCGCCGATCCCGCTGGCGCAGAACACGCAGCCCATCGCGCAGCCGACTTGCGTGCTGATGCAGACCGTCCGCCGGCCGGTTTCCCGCATCAACACGCACTCGACGTGGTGGGCGGGCGTCTTGCCGCTGGGATCGGCGAAGCGGAGCAGCAGCTTCTCGGTGCGGTCCCGGGCGACCTGATGCCGAACCGGCTGCCCGGTGAACAGCGGCAACTCGGCCGCCAACCGCTCCCGCAGGGCGGCGGGCAGGGTGGTGACGTCGGAGAGCGACTCAGCCCGCCCGTCGAAGATCGCCTTGCGGATCTGCTTGGCCCGGAACGGCTTCTCGCCGCGCTCCGACAGCCAGTTCTTCAGCGCGTCGGCGTCGAGGTCCAGCAGAGAAGCGGGCGGGGCGGGCATGGCTCGCAGTCTACGGTCCGCCGGCACAGAAAGAACCGCGACCGTCAGGGAGCGGCTCGTGCGGCGTTGAACGTTTCCAGATCAACCGCGCTCGGGAAGGCGGACCGAAACCGCGATTCAACCGCAGGGTCGCGGCTGAGGAGAATGGACAAACAACTATCCCAGCAGACGATCTCGATCTCCGCCTCCGGGTGTTGGATTGCCGGGCAACCGGTCCAGAACGCGGGGTTGCCGTCCGCATAGGGACGCTCATTGACTGAGAGCGCCGCCGGATCGGGAGCGGTTCCCGGTTCGAACCCGGACAGCACGCCCCAGATAAATTGCAGGTCCGCCTCCGTCACAGCCCGTAGGAACGCCTCTCCCGTCAGCGCTTGCGCGTCCGAGCCCGCGAGTTCAGTCGGGAGCGGGGCTCCGTTGAGCGGATTGCATTCCAGATCCGTCACGAGCCAATCCAAGCGTTGCGGCAGAGGCTCCAGCGCGGCGAAGATCGCCCGAATGTCCGTATAAAATCTGAGGGCCGACGGATCGTTTAGCAACAGCGCCATCGCATCCCGATCGGCAACGACGGGGGGTTAAAGGACGGAAGCCGAGGCCGGTGCTGCAGCACCGGCCGGAGACGGCAGAAGCCGGCTCCCTGACGGTCGCGGTTCGAACGAACGGGCCGGCTCAGTACCGGCGGATGACGCTCTCGAGGACCCCGACGATCTCCACGTCGTTCGCATAAATCGGCTCCATGTCCTTGTTCTCCGGCTGGAGACGGATCCGGCCGTTCTCGCGGTAGAAGGTTTTGAGGGTCGCCTCGGTGCCCTCCACGGCGGCGATCACGATGTCGCCGTTGCGGCACTCCTTCTGCCGGCGGATCACGACGTAATCGCCCTCGGCGATATGGGCGTCGATCATACTGTCGCCCCGCACCTTCAGGCACATTTTATCGTCGCCGTCGAACAGGTCGGCGAAATCCATCGTGTCCAGGTCCTCTTCCGCCAGCACCGGCATGCCGGCGGCGATCTGACCGACGAAGGGCAGCTCCGTTTTCGCCCGCGGTTTGTGGGCCAACTCAATCGCGCGGGACATCTTCTCCTCCCGCGTGATCAAACCCTTCTTCTCCAGCGCCTTCAGGTGACACATCACCCCGTTCGGCGATTTGATGCCGAACTCGTTGCCGATCTCCCGCACCGTGGGGCCGTAGCCGCGGTCGATGATCTTGCTCCGCAGGAAATCGTAAATTTCCTGCTGTCGGGGGGTGAGCTTGTCTCCGCGGGCCATGGGTCTGTGGGGGTTGATCGTGCGGCGGGAACCCCCAGTTCCAAGGGAAGAGGCCCCGGAGGGGGCGGCGTGCGGCACACGGGCGGTGGGGGTTCGGCCACCGGTGTTCCTGCGCACACCCTTCTCCCGAACGTTAGTGAACGACCGTGCGGGTGGCAAGCGAGTAGTGGGCGCACGTTCGGAATGCCGCGTCATTCCGGCGCCCACCGCCCGATTTGCTTCCCCGCCGGTCGCTTCTCGCCTCACCGCGGGCCGCGGGCGAACGCCTCGATGGCGAAGTGCTCCGGCAGGCCGAGGGCGTCGAAGGCGGCGGCGGTCGCCTTGGTGCGTTCCTCGGCCCGGACCCAGAACTCGCGATCGTCGTGCCCGGGGAAGACGGGGCGGTCCTTCTGCGTCTCGTGCTTGAAGATCGCCCGGCGTTTGCGGGCCGTCACCTCGGGGCTGATCGGCACCGCCCGGTCGATTTCGTGCGGCTCGAACTCCTGCCAGGCGCCGCGGTAGCGCCAGACCTCCGGGTCCAGCCCTTCCTTCTGCACCTCTTCTAGCGCCCGGCCGACGACCCGGGCGCAGCGGCGGTGGGTGCCGTGCGGGTCGCGGAGGTCGCCGGCCAGATAGACCTGGTCCGGCTGGACGGAGCGCAGCAACTCGACCGTGTTTTGCACGTCTGCGTCGCCGATCGGCTGCTTCTTGACGCGGCCGGTCTCGTAGAAGGGCAGGTTCTGGAAGTGGCAGCGGTCGCGGGGCACGCCGGCCTCCTCGGCGGCGGCGACGGCCTCGGTGCGCCGGATCAGGGCCTTCAGCTTCCACACCTCCGGGCTGTCCGGTTCGCCCGGCGGCTTGTCCGCCAGGGCGGCGATCAGCCGTTCCGGCAGTTCCTCCCCGGCGTCCTCGTTGACCAGCGGGGCGACGTCGAACAGGTTCCCGAACGCGCTGACGAAGTCCAGGTGGCGCCGGACGTCATGGTCGAACACCGCGGTGGCGCCGCTGGTTTGGTAGGCCACGTGCACCTCGTGCCCGTGGTCGCACAGCAGAATCAGCGTCCCGCCCATGGAGATCACGTCGTCGTCCGGGTGCGGGCTGAACACCAGCACCTTTTTCTTCCGCTTCGTCCCGTCCCCGGCCGGATGGGTGCAGAGGGTCGCGTCGAGCCGGTCGAACACCCGGTTTCGCAGCGTCTCGACCGGGCCGCGTTCGCGGAGCAGTTCGTGCAGGTCGTGCTCCAGCAGGTCGCGGGTTTGGAGTTTTGTGAGCGCCTTGCCCGACTGCTCCGAGACCCACACGACGGCCTTCGTCTCCGTGCGGTCGTCCCAGTCGATCGGGCCGGAGCGCCAGGGCATTTTGATGGTGGTCAGCTCCGCGGCGGCGCCGCGGTCCAACAGGTAGGTCAGGTCCGGGTGCCCGTTCAGTAGCGTGGCCGGCACGCGGTCGGTCGGGGCGTCTTCCAAAGCGGAACGCACCACCGGGGCTTTGTGCTCCCCGAGGGCCAGCACGAGGATCTTACGCGCCTCGCGGATCGTACCCACGCCCATCGTCAGGGCGTGCAGGGGGACGTTCTCCTCGCCGAAGAAGCCGGCGGCCGCGTCGGCCCGGGTCAGCGGGTCGAGGGTCACGAACCGGGTGCGGCCGTCGGCCGGGCTGCCGGGCTCGTTGAAGCCGATGTGCCCGGTGCGTCCGATGCCGAGCAGTTGCAGGTCGATCCCGCCGGCTTTGCGAATCTTCGCCTCGTACTCGGCGCAGGCGGCGTCCACGTCGCGGCGGGGCACGTCGCCGGGGGGCAGGTGGGCGTTCTCCGGCTTAATGTTGACGTGGTCGAAGAACGTTTCCCGCATGAAGTGGTGGTACGAATGCCGGTCGTCCGGCGGCATCGGCCAGTATTCGTCCAGGTTGAAGGTGACGACGTTCGAGAAGTCGAGCCCTTCCTCCTGGTGCAGGCGGATTAATTCGCGGTACACGCCGATGGGGGTGGAGCCGGTCGGCAGGCCGAGCACCGTCCGCTGCCCGCCGCTGTTGCGCTCGCGGACGAGGCCGGCGACGACCAGGGCGGCGTGGGAATCGGCGTCGGCGGCGCTGTCGAACAGCAGGGCGGGAACGCGGGTCAGCGGCAGAGGATGCGGCACGATGGGCAAAGCCGAGTGAAGGCGTGGCTGGTATCGCGGGGCGGGGAAGAGGACGATTCGCCGGCGCCGGAAAGAGGCGCGAGGAACAGGCCGGCCCCCACCATACCGAGACTGCACCCGATGACCGCCGTCCGACCGGCCGCAGACCCGCCCCGCGTCCTGGCGATCCATTGTCATCCGGACGATCTGGAAATTCAGTGCGGCGGGACCCTCTGGCGCCTCGCCGATCTCGGCTGCGAGATCACGCTGGCGACCCTCACCGCCGGCGACCTCGGCAGCGCCGACCGCACCCGGGAGGAGATCGCCGCCGTCCGCCGGGCCGAGGCGCAGCGTTCCGCCGACCTGTTGGGCGCGGCGTACGACTGCCTTGGCCTGAACGATTTGACGATCACCCACGACGACGCCAGCCGCCGCGTCGTCACCGCGGCCGTGCGGCGGGCCCGGCCGGACCTGATCCTCACGGCCCCGCCGGTCGACTACATGAGCGACCACGAGGTGACCAGCCGTCTGGTCCGCGACGCCGCTTTCGCCGCCTCCGTCCCGCTCTACGAGTGCGGCGAACCGCCGACCGAACAGGTGCCCTACCTCTACTACTGCGACCCGCTCGGCCACGCGGGGCCGTTGGGCGAGCCGTGGCGCCCGGGGATCGTGGTGGACGTCAGCGACCAGATCGAGCGTAAGCTGGAACTGCTCGCCTGTCACGAAAGTCAGCGGTCGTGGCTTCGCAAGCAGCACGGTATCGACGAATACCTCGCCGGCGCCCGTCGCTGGAGCGCCGCCCGGGGCGAGGTGATCGGCACGGATTACGGGGAAGGGTTCCGGCAGCACATCGGCCATCCGCATCCCACGGACGACCTGTTGGGCACGCTGCTGTCGGCCGTGCGGCCCCCCGGGGCCGTCTGAACCGGGGGCGCCTGAACCAAGGCCGCTCCGTTCGGCGTGAGGACATGAGGAAAGGTGAGCGGCCGCCGGCCGTCTGCTACGATCGAGCGATGCCGGAAACGCCCGTCCCGACCGCCGCCGCATCCGCGACCGCCGCCCCCGCCGCGGCCGTCGCTTCGACCGAGGCCGCGACGTCGGGGAGGTCCGGCGACCCGTTTTCCGCGGACGAGTATCGCCAATTCGCCCGGGAGGACGGCCGAGCCGGCCGACTGATCGGCTGGCTACTGTGCGCGCTCTTCGTCTACACGATTCTTGTGGCCTCCGCCGCGATCTGGTGGACGATGCAGGCGGTCTGAGCGGCGCCCGCAGCCTCCCCGGTCGGTCCGTCAGGTGAACCGATCCGTCGGGGAAGAATTCGTCAGGGGAACAGATCCAGCGGATCGTCGCCGGGTTTTTCGGCCGTGTTGCCCGTGCTGGCGTCGGCGTCGAGGGCGGATTTGACGCGGCCGGCGTGCCCCGCCGGATCGACGGGCGGCTCCGCCGAGCCGAAGTCCGTGTCGGCGATGACCAGGCCGGAACTCTTCTCAGCCGGGGCGCCTGCGAAAACGACGCCGCGGTTCACGTCGGAGAACGTGAGGTTCTTCAGCAGGACGTTCTCGAGCGCCGCCTCGCCGCCGTCCGACCCGAACCGCACGCCGACGGAAGCGGGACCGATCGTCAGTCCGTCGAGCGTCAGAGCCTCGGCCTGAGCGATCACGTCGAATCCGACGGCCGTTTCGCAGAGCGTCCCGCCGGTGAAGGTAACGAACTGAGCCCCGCCGCCGGCGACCTGCACCGCGATCGCTCCGCTGTCGGCGCCCTCGCCGGTGACGCTGAGGTCCGCAATCACCAGTTCGTTGCTGACCACGTCGCGGAGCAGGAGTCCGGTGTTGGAGACGTTCTTGAGGGTCAGCCCGGCGAGGCGGGAGTCCGTAAACGCCCCGCTCATCTCCACTGCGACGGCTTTGCCCGCGGCGTCGACGGTCAGGTTCTCCAAGGTGAACCGGTTCAGCGGGCCGATGATCGAGACCGTCGGGGCGGCGCCGGGCGATCGCAGCGTCGTGCCGTCGGCATGCCCGCGGATCGTCACGTCGGAGGGGAAGCTGAAATCTTCTCCGGTGGCGACCAGCCGTTCGTTCAGCACGCCGGCGGGCAGTTGCACGACCGCCTCGTCCCCGTCGGTGGGGTCGACGTTCTCCTCAAGGTAGTTCAACGCCGCCGCCAGCGTGGCGAAGCGGCCGTCGGGGCCGACCGTCAGCGGGCCGTCCTGTTCCACGACTTCCGCAGCGGCGTCCGGTTCGCCGCCGTCGGTCATGCCGGCGTCGTCGTCCCCGGAGAAGACCCAGACGGCCACCGCGATCGCCGTCAGCAGGCCCAAGACGGCCGCGGCGATCCACGGCCACTTCGCTTTCGGAGTCTGTTCGGCCGCGTCCGTCGCGGCGCCGCGTGCGGATCGCCGCCGTGGCGTCGGCGTGGCGTCGGCGGGGGGGAAGGGGAGTCCGTTGCCGCTGCCGTCCGGTTCGTCCAGATCCACGGCGGAGCCCGCCCCCGACCCGGGGCCGACGGCCGAGCCCGGCCCGTTCCGAACGCCGCTGCCCGACCGCGGTCCGCTGCCGACGCCGGCCTCTGAATCAAGATCGAACCCGGCGAACTCGAAACCGGACCCCGTCTGCGACGGCGCGGAGCCCGGCCCGTCCGACCCGTCGTCCGGCAGGTCCGCCCCGCCGAGGAAATCGAACCGACCGCTGCTCGATCCGGGAGCGTCGGGGGACGAGGAGGGGGCGTCGCCGCCGGCGGCGACGGAGGGCGGCTCCCCGAGCGATCCGGGCGGCGGAGTCTTCTCGCGGCCGGTCAGCGCGCCGGCTTTGGCTGCGAGGGTCTTCCGCACCCCCGACTTCGGCTTCGATCCGGACCGGCGGCGGATCCCGGAACGAACGCCGGAGCCCATGTCGCTGCTCGGTTCGGCGGGCAGATTGGCGAGGAAGTCGCTTAGTTCCGGCTCCGGCGGCGGCTCCGGCTCCGCCGGGGCGGCCGGGGTCGTTGCGGCTCCCGGGGGGGCGAGGGCGTCCGCCACCTCGTCCATCGACTGAAACCGGTCCTCCGGCTTCTTCTCCAACATCCGGGCGATCGCCTCGGCCAACGCCGGCGGCACCCCCTCGACCAGCGTTTCGATCGGGGTGGGCGGCTGGGTCTGGTGGGCCATCAACCGCTGCGTGAGCGTCCCCTCCGTGAACGGCCCGTGCCCGCACAGGCTGAAGTACAACGTGCAGCCCAGCCCGTAGATGTCCGCCCGGTGATCGACGGCGTGGCTGTCCAGAGCCTGCTCGGGGGCGAGGTAGTCCGCGGTGCCGAGCACCTTCTCGTCGTGGGCGACGGTGAGACTGTGCTCCTCGTCCTCCCCGCCGCGGGCCAGCCCGAGGTCCGTCACCTTCACCGCCCCGTTGCCGGCGAGCAGAATGTTCCCCGGCTTCACGTCCCGGTGCACGATGCCGGCGGCGTGGGCGTGGGCGAGGCCCTTGGCGGCCTCGTAGCCGATCTGCCGCACCCGCTCGGGGGAGGGCGGGCCGTCGCGCTTCACCAGGTCGTAGAGGCTGCGGCCCTCCACCAGCTCCATGACGAGGAAGTGGGTCGCGGCGTTGCCCTCGCCCTCGCTGGCGACGTCGTAGGCGCGCACGATGTTGGGGTGATCGAGCGCCGCGACCGCCCGGGCCTCCCGCATGAAGCGTTCGAGGTGCGACCCGCCGCCGACCAGCTTCGCCGGGAGCACCTTGATGGCGCAGCGGCGTTTCATCACGACGTGCTCGCCGAGGTAGACCGCGCTCATGCCGCCTTTGCCCAGCAGGCCCAGCAGGGCGTAGCTGCCCAGCCGAAAGCCCCGGCAGCGGCCGGCGAGAATCTTCTCCGCCTGCCAGCGGGTGAGCAGCTTGGCGGCGACGAGATCGGCGGCGAGGTCCTTCGCCGTGGAGTCGCTGCGACCCTCCAGGAACTTCGCCAGCTTCGCCTTCCCGACCAGCCCGCTCTGCCGGAGGCAGGCCAGAAACGACTCGGCGTCGGGCGGGGCGGCGGGCAAGGCGACGCGCGGGGGCGGGCTGAGCGGACGTGACAGGGCGAGGGTCGAACGACCGCCTGCATGATGCCGCCCGAACACATCGCCCGAAAGCGGAACCGGGACGCGGCGCCGCCTTTCCCCCGGCGCCGCCGCGACGACCCGCACCGCCGGCGGTACACTGCCCGACCGAACCCCTCGCCGGGTTCCCGACCGGCCCGTCCGCCGGTCGATTCGTCCCCCGCCCGTTTCGCGGGTCGGCCGGTTCGCCGGCTCGTCCCGCCGGTTCGTTTCGCTTCTCGTTCCGCTTCGCTCCCGTGGCCGACCCCCCCGCCGCAGTCCCGCCCGGAGCCCCGTCGTCGGGGGCGCCCATGTCCCGGGGCGCCGAGCCCGGGCCGTCCAAGCTGCTGATCGCCGACGACAACATTCCGAACTGCGAACTGCTGGACGCGGTGCTGTCCGACCAGGGGCACGAGGTCGCGTTCGCCCACGACGGGGCGGAAACGCTGGAGGTCGCCTCCGCCGCGGCCGCCGAGGGCAAGCCGTTCGACCTCGTGCTGCTGGACATCATGATGCCCAAGCTCAGCGGCTACGAAGTCTGCCAACGGATGAAGGCCGACCCCGCCCTCGCCGCGACCCCGGTGCTGATGGTCACGGCGCTGCACGAGACGGGCGACATCGAGAAGGCGGTCGACGCCGGCTGCGACGACTTCCTCTCCAAGCCGATCAACGGCGTGGAACTGAAGACCCGCGTGCGGAGCCTGCTGCGGGTCCGGCACCTGACGAACGAACGCGACCGCCTGCTCGCCTACCTGTCCGAGGTCGACGAACGCGAAAAGCCGTCCGGGGCCGAGGCGTGACCCAATCCGGAACCTCTTCCTCCCCCGACGGCCCCCGCGGCCGGCGGACGGTGGTGATCGGCGAAGAACCCGTCCCCCCGCCGCCGCCCCAGGCCGCCGCGGACGACGGCCCCCCGTCGCTCGTCCCCCAGCCCCCCGGCGAGCCGGCGACGCTTGGCGAGCCGGCCGCCCGGGTCGTGCTCAAGCCTCGTCGCGCGCAACCGTTTCACTTCCGGCACCCCTGGGTGTTCGACGGGGCGGTGCAGCGCGTCGAGGCCGCGGAGAACTTCTCCACCGGCAGCGTGGCCGATCTTGTCGCCGACTCCGGCGAGTGGATCGCCCGCGGTCTGCTGCACGCCGACGCCAACCTCAAGCTGCGGCTCTATTCCTGGGACCCGGACCGCCCGCTGGACCGCGGCCTGTTCGCTGAACGGATCGCCTCCGCGGCGAATCTGCGCTCCCGCCTGTTCGGCGCCCCCTCCGCGACGGACGCCCGCCGCGAACTGTTCAGCGAAGCCGACGGCCTCTCCGGCCTGACGGTGGACCGCTACGGCGAGTACCTCGCCGTGCAGTTCACCGCCGGCCCGCTGGCCGCCCACGCGGAGACCGTGTTCGACCTGCTGGAAGAGCAATACTCCCCGAAGGGCATCGTCGTCCGCACCGAAAAGGGGATGGGCGAAGCCGAGAACATTCACCTCAGCGACGGCGTCGTCCGCGGCGAGGCCCCGCCGGAGGGCTTCGCCGTGGAGGAGAACGGCCTGCGGTGGGGCGTGGACCTGACCGTCGGGCAGAAGACCGGGCTGTACCTCGACCAGCGGGACAACCGCCGGGCCGCCTCCGATTTGATCGCCGCCGCGACGCCGGGGGCGAAGATGCTCGACCTGTTCTGCTACACCGGCGGCTTCGGCCTGACGGCGTTGGCCCGCGGGGCCGCGGCCTCGGTGCGGGGGGTGGACGCCAGCGACTCCGCCCTCGCCCTGGCCGTGATGAACGCCGCGCGCCACGGTTCCGCGGACGCCTGTACCTGGACCGCCGGCAAGGCGTTCAACGTGCTGGACGACTTGAAGGCCTCCGGCGAACGCTTCGACGCGATCGTCTGCGACCCGCCGAAGATGACCCGCACCCGCAAGAGCGTGGAAAACGCCCTCCGCGGCTACCACCAGTTAAACGCCGGCTGTCTGGAGTTGCTCAACCCCGGCGGCGTGCTGGTGACGTGCTGTTGCTCCGGGCTGATCTCCCGGGAGAAGTTCGGCCAGATGCTCGCCGGCGTCGCCGCCCGCGTGGGTCGGCCGCTGCGGATCCTCGAGAACCGCGGCGCCGCCCCGGACCACCCGACGGCCCCGCAGATCCCGGAGAGCGAGTACCTGAAGTGCCTGCTCTGCGTGGCGGACTAGAAGCAAATTCGCGAAAGAGACCGTGCGGGCGCCCGACTCCGAACAACTGCTCATCGAGAACCTGCCCGACGACCCCGTCGGCACGGCCCTCTGCACGACCCGCGCCCGCGGTCAGCTCGCCGGGCTGATCGCGGCCCGCTGGCCGGACAGCCGCGTGATCTGTCACACGCTGGACGCGTACCACGCGCAGGAAACCGTCGCGGTCCAAGGTTCCCACGGCGGGCGGCTGGAAACCGTCTGCACCCCGGACTTCCCGGCGTCTCCCGCTGACTCTTCCTCCGGAGAGTCAACGGGAGTCGTGGACTCCGCCGAGGAAGGCTACGACCTCGCCGCGTTGCCCACCACGGCCGGCGGCGAGAGCGAACTGACCCGGGAGCTGCTCCGCGAGGCCCACAACCGCCTGCGGATCGGCGGGCGATTGCTGGTCTCCGTCGACAACCCGAGGGACAGTTGGACCCACGACCGGATGCGGGAGATGTTCCCGAAGGTCACGGTGATCGCCGACGAGAACCCCACCGGCGGCAAGCCGCGGGGCGTCGTCTACGGCGGCACGAAGGACGCCCCGCTGCGCAAACAGAAGGAGTACGACTGCGAGTTCGCCTTCCGCGATCGCGGCGTTCTGCTGAAGGCCGTCAGCCGTCCCGGCGTGTTCAGCCACCGCCGCATCGACCCCGGCGGGCGGTCGTTGACCGAGGCGATGGAGCCGGCCGACGGCGATCGCGTGCTGGACATCGGCTGCGGGTCCGGCGTCGTCTCGCTGGCCGCCGCGGCCCGGGGGGAGCGGATCACGGTACACGGCGTCGACAGCAACCCGCGGGCGGTGCAGTGCACCCTCCGCGGGGCGGCGCTGAACGACCTGTCGGACCGGGTGACGGCCTCGCTCACGGCGGACGCCCTGCCGCCGGCGGAGACGCGGGGGACGTTCGACCTCGCCGTCGGCAATCCGCCTTACTTCAGCCACCAGCGGATCGCCGGGCTGTTCCTCGCCGCCGCGGAGGCGGCGCTGAAGCCCGGCGGCGTCGTGCTGATGGTCACGAAGCAGCCCGGATGGTTCCTGGAAGCGATGGGCGAGCGGTTCGCCGACGTCGCTTCGGAGGAGGTGCGTCGGTACCACGTCGTCCGCGGACGGAAGCGGTAGAGGAAGGGGTTCCGGCCCGCCGCCGGGTCCGATTGCACCGCCCCCGCGGCCCACTTAGCGTGACGCGTCCGCTCCGATTGCTGAAAGCTCCCGCTATGACTGTTCCGTCGTCGTCCCTCCGCCGATTGATCGTCAGCGGCGGTCTCGTCGCGAGCCTGTTCGTGCTGCCCTCGTCGGCCGCGGGGCAGGGGGGCTCGGGCGGCGGCGCGGGGGCCGCCGACCGCGAGCCGGCCGCCGGCGGGGAGGTCGTGATCCGCCGCCGGGCCGTCCTCCCCCGAGATCCGCGGCCGTACCAGTTCAATTTGCATTTGGAGCCGGCGAAGAAGGTGACCCTCGTCGCCCCCGGGCTGGGCACGGTCGACGCCGTGATCGCGGAGCCCGGCAAAGCGGTCAACGCCGGGGCCGAACTGGTGACGCTTGATTCGGAGGAGCAGGATTTGGAGGTCCAGCGGGCGGAGGCGCTGCTGGAAGTCTCCCGGGCGGGCGGCGGCCCCGGCCGGGAAGCGGCGGTTCGCGCCGCCCAGGCGGAGCTCGATCTGGCGAAGCTGCGGGCCTCCCGCCGCAGCGTCCGGGCCCCGTTCGCCGGGACGGTGTACGAGGTGCACGCGGTCGCCGGTCAGCCGGTCCGGCCGGGCGATCCGCTGGTGACGCTCGCCGATACGTCGGAACTGATCGCCGTCGTGCCGATCGACCGGTCTCCGGCCGAGCCCGCCCCGGACGCCGCCCCCGGCACGCCGCCGCCGGCCCCGCCGGAGGTGGGCGACACGACGACGATCTCCGTGGAGGGGACCGACGCGGAGGCGACGATCACCGCCCTGCTGCCGTTGAGCGACCGCTTCGAGCCGGTGCGGGACCTCGTCGCCTCTCCGGCGCTGGCCCGGGTGAGGCTGCCCGGCGACCGGTTCCGCGACGGGCAGACCGTTTATGTGCCGATCCTGCCCCGCGACCCGGTGGCGGAAGTGCCGACCGAGGCGCTGCTCCCGGCCGCGGACGGCGGGCGGTTGGTTCAGGTCGTGCGGGAGAACGTGGTGCGGGACCTGTCCGTGCGACTGCTGGGCCGCGTCGGCGAGGACCGCGCCTTCGTGAGCGGGCCGTTCGCGGAGGGCGATGAGGTGATCCTCTCGACCTCGCGGGACCTGCCGGACGGCACGGTGCTCGCCGTGGCCGACAATCCGCTGCTGGACACCTCCGCCGGCGGTTCCGGCCGCTCGGGACGGTCGCAGCGCCCCGGTTCGACCGGCCGCTCCGCCCCGGCCGCCGGCGGCGCCGGCCGCGACATCGGCTTCTGACCGCGGCCGGCCCCGCCGGTCAGCTCTTTGTGCGCGCCTCAGATCCCCGCCAACGAGGCCCCCGAGGGCGGCTCCTGCGCTGTGTCGGACGCGGTGAAGGAGCGCGCACACGTCCCGCCCGCAGTGTCTTTACGACGCGAAGAGAAGAAGGGACGCCCCATCGTCCACGACGCCGTATCGGAACCGCCCGGCACGTCCGGGTGCGGCCTTAGGTAGTGCCCAAGAGAGGGGCAGAACCCTCGCCCTGTGATGTCGGGAAACGTAGGGCGAACCCGACCCGGCCGGGGCAGGGCGACGCAAAATCCGACGCAATCGGTCCCGATCTCGCCCGGATTGTCGCCGCGTGGCCGACGCTGCCGGAGCCGGTGAAGGCCGGGATGCTCGCGATGGTCGCCGCCGCCGCCCCGAGGGGGACCGGCGATGTCTGACGCGACCGGCCCGGCTTCCGTCCCCCCGTCAGGAGTTCGGGTAGCTCCCCCGCCGCCGCCCCGTCGCGTTGGCCCTCACCTGCTGCGGGTCGACGCGACGGGGCGGCGGTGGGGGAGCGGCACCCCCCGCTGTTGCTCCCGAGCGAGGAACCCCGCCCGTAGAGCCGCCGTCAGTGGTGTCGCCTCCCCCTGCCGCCGCACATCTTCCGAACCCCTCCCGATCGGCCTCAACCCGGTTGCTCGGTCGAGCCGATACCTCCGACGGTCCCCCTCGTTGCTCGGTGCGACAAAACGACGCACGGGGCCGAACGCGGGGGTTGTGCAGAGAGTAGCCATTCCCCTCCGCCGCCCGCCGCAGTCCAGACAGAATTCCGCCGGGAGTAGGCGGGATTGGGAGCGGTATGGAGAGGGAAGCCCTAAGACGCTGCGGCTCAGGGCCGTGAGCGGAGCGGCGATGCGGAGCGAACGGGCCGGAGACGCCGCGTTCCTCCGGTACGTGCTCCGGTAACACGTATGCACAGAGTAGCCAACCGGCAGGACTAGGACGGCCCTACGGCCAACGGCATCCACCGGCAAGAATGTACGGGTCCCGATCCCGATGCCGGAACGCCCCGCCGTGAAGAACGCCGCCCCCGCCCCGGTCCTGCTGAACACGCTGCAAGCGGCCGATGCCCACGGACTCAGCGAACGGAAGCTCCGCGACCTGACCGCCCCCCGCGGCCCGATCACGCCCGTTCGGCTGGGCCGGCTGATTCGGTACCGCCCTGCGGATCTGGAAGCGTTCGCCTCGGACCACCGCGTCCCCGCTGGCGCGTCCGACTCCGCCCGGTGAGGCTGCCCCGGTCCTCCGCCCCGCAATCCGCCCGTCCTGACCGATGGCCAGCGTCTCCACCGACCCGAGCGGTTCCCGCCGCATCCAGTTCACCGGCCCCGACCGCCGCCGCAGCACCGTCCGGCTGGGGAAGGTCTCGAAGCGGACCGCCGAGGACGTCGCCGGGCTGGTCGAACGGGTGAACGCTGCGGCCCTCGCCGGACACGCCCCGCCCGACGCCGACGCCCGCCGCTTGGCCGACATGCCGGACGCCCTCCACGCCAAGCTCGCCGCCGCGGGCCTGACGCCCGCCCGGGAGTCGCGGGAACTGGGGCCGTTCCTCGCCGCGTATCTGGCCGACCGGGCCGACGCCAAGCCGAACACCCTCCGCCACCTAACCGACGCGGCCGGGCACCTGCGGGAGTTCTTCGGGGACGCCAAGCCGCTGCGGGCCGTGACCGCCGGGGACGCCGACGAGTTCCGCCGACACCTCGCCGCGGGCGGGAAGAGCGGACGCGGACAGAACACCGTGAACCGCTGGATGGGCCGGGCCGGGCAGTTCTTCCGCCACGCCCACCGGAAGGGGTTGATCGACGCCAACCCGTTCGAGGGCCAGCAGACCGCCGTACGGGGCAACCCGGCCCGGATGGCGTTCGTCTCGACGGAGAACGCCGCCCGTGTTCTCGCGGCCTGTCCCGACTGGGAATGGCGGCTGATCTTCGCACTCGCCCGGTTCGGCGGTCTCCGCTGCCCCTCCGAACTGGCGCCGCTGACATGGGCCGACGTTCATTGGCCGGATTCCACCGCCCTCTCCCCCCGGGACCGTGGGGGCTGGGTTCGCGTCACCTCCCCGAAGACCGCCCACCATGCCGGCGGGGGTGAGCGGAACATCCCCCTGTTCCCCGAACTGCTCCCCCACCTCCAAGCCGCCGCGGAGGCCACCGGGGCCGAACCCTGCGTCCCCCGCCTCGCTGGGGGCACCAACCCGCACACGCACATGGTGCGGATCATCAGGCGGGCCGGGGTGAAGCCGTGGCCGAAGCTGTTCCAGAATCTGCGGTCCACACGACAGACCGAACTGTCCCGCGTCCACCCGTCGCACGTGGTCTGTGCGTGGATGGGGAACAGCCGCGACGTGGCGACGGAGCATTACCTCCAGGTGACCGACGCCGACTTCGGCCGCGCCGCCGTTAGTGAACGGATTAGTGACACGCCGACGCCGGAAAGCGACGCAAAATCCGACGCACGGGCGACGCAAAATCCGACGTTGCACACTCCGGCACGGAGCGGCGCCGAAAACGGGCCGGGAGAGAAAACGCTAGCGGGCCAAGCCGAAACGTCGCTCGGCACCGCCGCGTGCCGCTATATGCCGCACAATAAATTGCCCAGGAGAGGACTCGAACCTCCACGGGATTTAACTCCCACTAGGCCCTCAACCTAGCGCGTCTGCCAATTCCGCCACCTGGGCCGGTGACTCGTCTCGTTGCGGTCGGGACCGCGGATGCGACCCGGGGCGGGTCGCGTGAGGGAGCGGGACGATACGAACCCGACACCGGCGGGGCAATGATGTTCGGCCTCCGAGCGGGCGATTTTCGCGGGAGCCGCCCGGTCGGACCCTTACTCGGCCGGCGGCAGGCGGAGGACCTGGTGGTTCTCGCTGTCACCGACGAGGATCGAACCGTCCTGCATCGCGGCGACGCCGTGCGGACGGGCCAGCGTGAAGCCGCCCCGCACCCGCCCCTCGGCGTCGCGGCCGAGGACCGTGCGGATCGTGCCGTCTTCGGCGTCGATCACGCGGACCGCGTGGTTCTCCGTATCCGCCAGCACGATGTCGCCGTTCGGCAGCACGGCGACGCCCTTCGGTCCGGCCAGCGTCGCCCGAATCGCGGGGCCGCCGTCGCCGGCGTGGCCGGAGCGGCCGGTCCCCGCCACCCGGTGGAGCGTCCGTCCGGCTGCCCCGTCGCCGGGGGGCGGCACGCGGAACAGGGCGTTCCCCTCTCGCAGGGCGAGGAACCAATCGTCCGGCCCGCCGTCGGCCGACGGGGCGACGGCCATCGCCCGCGGCCCGGCGAGGGCGGTGGTCGGGGCGAAGGGGGCGCCCGGGGGCGTCTTCCCCTTCGTGCCGTCGCCGGCGACGGTGCGGATCACGCCGCTGTCGGGATCGACCGCCCGCACGCGGTGGTTGCCGATGTCGCAGATCAGGATCGTGCCGTCCGCGGCCACGGCGACGGAGTGCGGACGGTGCAGTTGCGCCGCGGTCGCGGGGCCGCCGTCGCCGGAGAAGCCCGCCTCGCCCGTGCCGGCGACCGTCTCGATGCGATTGGCGGCCGGATCGACGCGGCGGACGACATGGGCCTTCATATCCACGATGAGCCAGCGGCCCCGGGCGTCGAAGGCAATCTCGTAGGGCTCCGTCAGTCGGGCCGCCGCGGGCGGGCCGCCGTCGCCGTCGTTGCCGGCCTCGCCGGTGCCGACCACGGTCGTGATGACGCCGGTCTGCGGATCGACGCGGCGGACGCGGTGGCCGTCTACCTCGCAGATCAGGATGCCGCCGTCCGGGGCGACGGCGACGCCGAACGGGTTGCGGACGCCCGCCTCGGTCGCGGGGCCGCCGTCGCCGTCGGAGGCCGCCTCGCCCCGGCCGGCGACGACGACCGCCTGCACATCGGTCGGGGCGTCGTCCGTCCTCGGAGCGGCGGGGAGCAGCAGGGCGGCGAGGAGGGCGAGCGTCATCGGGCGGAGGCCGCGGCCGAGCGCGGGGCGGGGGAGGAGAGCCGCAGCGCCGCCGGGGCGAAGAGGGCCGGCAGGAAGACGGCCAGACTCAGCAGCGTGCCGCGGAAGAAGGGGAGGGCCAGCAGGTAGCACTCCAGCAGGCCGCTCCAGGAGCGTTCGTAATCGCCCCCCAGCCAGACGCCGAAGTTCGTCACCAGGAAGAACGTCACGCCCGCCCCCAAGCCGAAGACGCCGACGGACCGCCAACCGCGGTTCCGTCGCAGCGGCAAGCCGAGGGCGGCCGACAGCGCCAACGCGGCGAAGACCCAGAGGATCACCTCCGGAAAGGCGATCGATCGATTTCCGGTGTACAGCCAGAGGGCTCCGCACGCCGTCGCCCAGACGGCGACCGGTAAGGCCACGGCCAACGTCCGGTTCCGCAGGGCGGCGGCGGCGTACAACCCCAGCGGCAAAATCGGCGAGAAGCCCCAGGGGTAGTGGGACAGGTCCACCCCGGCGTCCGCCAGCACGAACGGCAACAGGGCGAGGCCGAACGTGAGGGCGATCAGCGCCCCGAGGGTCAGGAGGCGGGTCAGGGCGGCGGGGTCCGCGGGGGGAGCGTCGGTGCGATGCATGAGGGCCACCTTAGACATCCTTCGCCGCCCGTCCCAGACCGCGGCGGCGGACGGCCAGCCCGCCCCCGGTCGCCAGCGCGACCAGCAGCCACGTCCCCGGCTCCGGCACCGCGGCGGGAGCGTCCGGGGCGGTTGCGGTGAAGCCGACGGCGGCGGACCAGCCGTCCCAGTCGCCGTCGGCCAGTACCCGCGTGTTCGCTCCGAACGAACTGCTCCAGCCGTCCGCCCCGGGGGCGCCGAGCGGGTTCTGGGCGTTCCAGTACGACCAGTACCCGTTTGTGTACCATCCCTCGAAGTAGCTGTCCTCGGCCGAGAGGGCGACCGCGGCGATGCCGTCCGCGTCCGGCGGCGACGTTTCGAGCAGGCCGTCCGCCGGAAAGGTCGTGCCGTCGTCGAGTGTGAAGTTCTGTGTGCCGCGGTCGTAGCCGAGGCCGTACAACGGCCGGCCGAAGCTGCCCGGAGCGTCCCACTTTGCGAACAGGGAGTCGTCCGTCGTCACGATGTCGCGGAACATTTCCTCGCCGGTGGCGGTCCCGGACCAGCGATAGCCCCAGACCTCCGCCTCGGTCCCGTCATTCCAATCGATAACGAACCCGGCGCTGTTCTCGCCCGAACCGATCCAGCGGTCGATCTGCACCCCGTCAAGCGAGGTGACGAGATCCGCGTCCGCGGGATACGGAACTAAGAGCGTCGCAACTGCGATGAGGGCGGGCCAACCGATCCCAATGCTGGGGCGGGGGCGGTTCTTAAAAGAATTCATCATGAGGAAGGGGGGGGAAGGGAGGGGGAACCAGGCGCTCACGGGCCGGCGACGACTTCGCCGCCGGCCCGGGTGAGCAAGGCGTTGAGGACCTGCTGGTCCGTCGATTCGCTGACGAAATGGGCGCTGCCGTCGCCCCGGGCGACGTTCACCCCGGACGCATGATCGGAGAACAGTTCGTTGTTCCGGGTGACGTTCACCGGTTGGTCGAACCGCTGGTCGAACAGGTTGTGCCCGTTCGCCCACTGGCCGTCGTAGGCGAGCCCGCGGCCGGCGCACTCGCCGATCACGGCGGTGTTCGACAGCCCGTCGCGCACGGCGGCGACGGTCACCACGCGGTCGTACAGCATCACCCCCTCGTGTTCCGGCAGGATGCGGGGGGTGTTGAAGCTCACGCCGTACAGCCCGCCGTAGTCCGTCCAGGCGAGGCCGTCGCCGGGGTCGTGTTCGCCGTCGCCGTCGCGGTCGCCGGTGGTGGGGCCGGGGCGGTCCGTCTGGTCGGCGGAGGGGCAGAGGAAGGTCGGCAGCCGCGTCCCCGCCGCCTCGACATTGGCGGCGACGTCGTGCGGCAGCGTCGTGTCGAACCGCTCCGCGACCGGGCCGGCGTCGAGGAAGGGCAGCAGCGGCACGCCCCAGGCGATCCGCTTCATCCGAAATCCCGGCGGCGGCGGGAGCGA
Source organism: Alienimonas sp. DA493 (assembly GCF_043951915.1). Classification (NCBI taxonomy): domain Bacteria; kingdom Pseudomonadati; phylum Planctomycetota; class Planctomycetia; order Planctomycetales; family Planctomycetaceae; genus Alienimonas; species Alienimonas sp. DA493. The sequence continues at coordinate 34,453 of NZ_JBINJD010000038.1, forward strand.
CGGCAGCGAGCACCCGTCGCACCCGATCGGAAAGCTGCGGTGCAGCGATTCGTAGTTGTGCAGCCCCAGCGCGATCTGCTTGAGGTTGTTGAAGCAGGCCGTCCGTCGGGCCGCCTCACGGGCTTGCTGCACGGCCGGCAACAGCAACGAAACCAGCAGGGCGATCACCGCGATCACCACCAGCAGTTCGATCAGCGTGAACCCCCGCCGACCGTCCCCCGGGGGCGACGGCGTTTGAGGGGCGGGCGGCGGACGAAACGGGAGCGACATCGACGGCTGCGGGAGCCGCACGATCGTTCTTCAGAACCTTCCGCCCTCGGCGACGGCGAGCCGTCGGACGCGCCCTGAGGGGCGAACGCGGACGGCCCGCCCGGACGCGGGCGGAGCGGAGGCGGGATGACGAAATCGACCCCGGCGGGCGGGGCGGGAGGCGCCTGCGGTGAGAACGGTCGCGCGGCCCCCGTCCCCGAGGGGGTGGCGAATACCGACGACGGGCCGGTCTTCCGGCTCCCGGATCGTCCGCCGCCCCCGCCTTCCCGACCGCGCCGCCCCGCAACGCACGGGACGCTGGCGATCAGTGGCAATTCGGGGCGGCGTCCCCGGTCACGGCGGCGGGTCCGCGGCGGATTCGCTCGGCCCCGCCGTAGCGGAACCGCCAGCCGGACGCGTCGTCCGGGAGCTACACCGACCTTCCCGTTTCACCCCCCGGCGACGCGCCGGCGGGCACCCGTGTCGAGCCGCAGGGTAACCGCAATCGGCAAAACGTGAAGCCTGCCGGCCCCGCTGCGGCCGCACGGTCCGGGCTCGCTCCTCGCTGTACCGAAGGCGGGCCCTCCCGCCGGCAGTCCCGCGATCTGCTTGCACGCTATTGTAGCAGTGGCTACGATGGGGCCAGTGTATGTAGCGGCGGCTACGTTCGGCCGTGCCGGCCCTGTGCCCTTCCGTTCCGAAAGAGCGATGCCTTCATGTTCCGACAGTCTTTCCGCGCCGGTGGCGGACGTCGCCGCCCGCACGGCGGTTTTACGCTGATCGAACTGCTGGTGGTGATCGCGGTGATCGGGATCCTCGTCAGCCTGCTGCTCCCCGCCGTGCAGCAGGCTCGGGAAGCCGCCCGGAAGGCCGAGTGTCAGAACAACCTCAAGCAGATCGGCCTGGCCCTGCACAACTATCACGGCGGCCGGAACACGCTGCCGTCGGGGTACGTCTCCGACGACCCGGACCTGTTCGAGTCGGGCAGCGAGTCGCTGGACCCGGTCACCTGGGACGCCGCCCCGGGGTGGGCGTGGTCGGCGCTGATCCTGCCGGAGCTGGATCAGGCGGTCGCGGCGGCGGGCCCCCGGTCGGGCGAACTGCTTTGGGCGGAGGAGCACGCGGACCTCGTCACGCGGGAGTTTTCCACGTACCTGTGCCCCTCCGCCGCCGGCCCGGAGGGGCCGTTCGTCGTGGTGGACGAGGCCGGGGAGCCGCTCCGGAAGGGGGGACGGGAAATCCGGCTCGGCCGCAGTCATTACGCCGCCAGCCACGGGCAGGAGTCCTGCTGGATGGAGGCCTCCGGCCCGGCCGGCGGCGTCGACGGAGACGTGTCGCGCGTCGCCGACGGACCCTTCTACCGCAACTCGCACGTGCGGTTCGCGGCGATCCGGGACGGGCTCACGAACACCGTGCTGGTCGGCGAGCACAGCGCCTCGCTGAGCGACAAAACGTGGGTCGGCGCCGTGCCGGGGGCCTTCGTCCACCCGCGGATCGACACGCCGCTGAACGTCCCGGAGTCCGCCGCGACCCTCCTGCTGGTCCACAGCGGGCCGTCGGGGCAGGAGGTCGACGAATTGGGCAACCCGATCATCCACCCGCCCAACTTTCCGGCCCTGCACGTCTGCCAGATGGTCTCGGACCACCCCGGCGGGGCGAACGTGCTGATGGGGGACGGGGCTGTGCGGTTCTGGTCGGAGTTCGGGCGGAAGTCCGTGTTCGCCGGCCTGTCCAGCATCAGCGAGGGGGAGGTGGTCGATGAATTCTGAGCCCTTCCGGCGGCGGGCCGCCGCCGC
>NZ_JBINJD010000390.1:0-323 GCF_043951915.1 Alienimonas sp. DA493
ACCTCCAGCTCCACCAGCCGCTCGGCCAGCAGCTTCATCGTCCAGCGGGCGCGGCCATCAGGAGCCGGGGAGCAGGCGACCGCGATCAGCTGCGCTTCCTGCGCCCCGTCGAGCTTGCGGTACTGCCGGCCGGTCGGCTTCTTCCTGCAAAGCGTGGCGTCCAAGCCTTCCGCGACGAACTGCTGCCGCACCCGGCGGGCGGTCATGGCCGAGCAGCCGAGTTCCCGGCCGATCCGCACGTCGCTGAAGGCGTCGGGGCCGTCGGCGTCGGCCTTCAGCAGGATGCGGGCCCGCATCAGCAGGCGGGCGGGGTGCGTGCCGGT
>NZ_JBINJD010000391.1:0-312 GCF_043951915.1 Alienimonas sp. DA493
ACGCCCGCGTCCGTCGATCCCGAAGCGGTACTCGGCCGCGTCGGGCTCGTCGTGGCGGCCTTGGGCGAGCACGGCGGGCCGGTCGTCTACAACGCGTCGCTTTCCCGCACCAGCGAGGCCCCGCCGGCCTCGAAGATCAAGTTCGAAGACGCTCTCCAGTTGATCGGGCGGGAGCACGCCGGCCGGCTGGTCCGCAAGCGGACGCGGGACACCCCGCCCGGGACGATCTCGCTGGCGGAGTTTAAGGAGGCCGTCGCCCTGGCGACCGCCGCGGCCCCGACCGTCGAGGGCGGCGGCCGCGGGCGGGGGGTG
>NZ_JBINJD010000392.1:0-304 GCF_043951915.1 Alienimonas sp. DA493
GAGCACTTCGGCCCGCAGGAGCAGCACGCGGCCGCCGTCGGTCAGGTAGCGGCGGACGCGGACGCCGTCGACGCGGAGCGGGCCGGCGGACGCGGCGGAGACGATTTCGGACATTCGAACTCTTTCAGGGAGGGACGGGGAGAAGCGGCGTTCGTCAAAGAACGACGGAACGCCGGGCGTCGGCCCGGCCGGCAGGTCGGGGCCGCCGGTCAGGCCGTGGTGTCGGGGCCGTCCGCGCCGAAGGGGTCGTGCGGCGGCCGCCGGAGGTCGGGATCGGGGCCGGACGGCCCGAAGGCGTCGAAGG
>NZ_JBINJD010000393.1:0-301 GCF_043951915.1 Alienimonas sp. DA493
GCCGTGCTTCGGCGTGTAGCGCCACTCGAGCCGGCGGGCCAGCCGCCGGGCCTCGGCCGGCGGGAACGCCCGGTACAGGCTGGCGGGGCCGTGCGTGCTGAGATTGTCGCAGACCAGCCGGATCCGCTCCGCGTCGGGATACCGCTCGTCGCACAGCCGCTTCAGGAACCGGGCGAAGTCGACGGCCGTCTTCCGCTCGGTGACGTCGACGAACCGCCGGCCGGCGAGCGGCTCGAACGCCAGGAACAGGTTCGCCACCCCGCCGCGGACGTAGTGGCAATCCTCTTTGGCCGGCGAACCG